>JBEGOO010000112.1:0-3259 GCA_041182045.1 Verrucomicrobiota bacterium | reverse complement strand
CTGGAGGCCGCCCAACTGCTCGACGGCCACCCCCGCGAGGAAGTCGACGCCGCCTTCAGCGCCGCCTGCCTCGAGCACCTCGCCCTCCCCTATACGCGCACCTGGTGGGGGATGTTGGTGGGACGGTGATAGAAAAGGGCTAGGGCCGGGGCTTGGGCTTGGGCTTGGAAAACACCGGAACTGGTTTCTGGCTTTTGCCTGCTCCATCCCTGCCCCTGTCCCCGGCCCTAGCCCTCTCCCTAGCCCTAGCCCTCCTACTTCACCATCTCCCCGTTGACCATCCGGAGGATGCCCAAGGGGTTGGCGGCGCGAAGTTCGACGGGGAGCGCGGCGTCCGGGAAGTTCTGATAACAGACGAGACGGGTGAAGCGGTAGATGGCGTTGGAGCCGACCGAGGTCGTGCGCCCATCGGAGAGCGAGGGATACGGACCGCCGTGCACGATGGCATGGGAGACCTCGACGCCGGTGGGGAAACCGTTGACGACCACGCGGCCCGCGAGCGTCGCGAGGCGTTCGATCAAGGCGACGTTCGCGGCGAGCTCCTCCTCGGTGCCGTGCACGGTGGCGGTCAGGTTGCCTTCGAGCGCGCCGAGCACCTTGTGCAGCTGGGCGGCGTCGTCGCACCACACGATCAAGGAACACGGGCCGAACAACTCCGCCTGCAGGGACTTGTCCGAGAGGAAGGTCTTGGCGGCGACGGCGAGCAAGGTGGGCAAGGCCCGACCAGGCTTGCCGCTGCCCTTGCCCGGCGCGTAGGTCTGGATGCCTCCGCGACCGGAACGCGCGGTGAGCCCCTTGACGTAGGCCTGCTGGATCGGCGGGGTGAGCATCACGCCCTCGGGCGCGGCGCGGAACTGGGCGGCCAGATGGCCCGCGAAGGCTTCGGCGGCGGCGGAGCGGACCATCAGGAGCAGGCCGGGCTGCGTGCAGAATTGGCCGACGCCCAAGGTGCAGGAGGCGCCGAGGCCGGTGGCGATGGCCTCCCCGCGCGCGGCGAGGGCGCCCTCGAGCAGGACGACGGGGTTGATGCTGCTCATCTCGGCGTAGACCGGGATCGGCACCTCGCGGGCCGCGGCGGTGTCCATCAAGGCGCGACCGCCGGCGCGCGAGCCGGTGAAGCCGATCGCGCGGATGGCGGGATGCTTGGCGAGCAGCTGGCCGACCTCGCGGCCATCGCCCTGCAACATCGAGAAGGTGCCCTCGGGCAGACCCGCGGCGCGCACGGCGTCCACGATCAACCCGCCCATGATCTCGGCGACGCCGGGATGGGCGTGGTGCGCCATCACGACGACGGGGCAACCGGCCGCGAAGGCGGATGCGGTGTCGCCGCCGGCGACGGAATAGGCGAAGGGAAAGTTGCTCGCGCAGAAGACGGCGACCGGCCCGAGCGCGCGGCACATCGAGCGATGGTCGGGCTTCGGCAGCGGCTTGCGGTCGGGGTTGGCGGTCTCGATGCGCGCGTCGACCCACTGGCCCTTCTCGACGAGGTCCGCGAACAGGCGGAGCTGACCCATGGTGCGGCCGATCTCCCCGAGGCAACGGGCCTCGGGCAGCGAGGTCTCGGCCTGGGCGCGCGCGGCGAGCGCCGGCGTGGCGGCCTCGATGCGGCGGGCGATATCGCGCAGGAACGCGGCCTTGGCGGCCCCGGACAAGGCGGCGAGGACGGGCGCGGCCTCGGCGGCCAGCCGTCCGACGGTGGCGACATCCTCGGCGGTGGCGGAGTGGAAGAACTCCGGGAGGTGGTTCCAGGTCGTGGTGTCGAACGCCTGCCAGCTGTAGGCGCCGGGACGACCACGGGCGAAGCCGAGGTAGGAAAGGCCGAGGAGCGAGGTCGACATCTTACTTGATCTTCGGGCGGTTCTTCAGGGCGACCTGCAGGGTCTTGGACGCCAGCGCCAGGTCGGCGCCGTCGAGGGCGAGGCGCGGGCCGCGCACGGAGGGATTGGAGCCGCGGACCTTCGACTGCACCCATTTGATATGCTGGACGAACTTCGGCACGGTATCGAGACGGAGCAACGGCAGGAACCACTTGTAGATCTCGTCCGCGGTCTCGCGGTCGCCGATCATCGCGGCTTCATAGAGCTCGACGGATTCGACCGGGAAGGCGTTGACCAGACCGGCGATCCAGCCGCGCGCGCCGGCGGCGACCCCCTCGAGGATGCAGTCATCCATGCCCACGAGGATGGTGAGGCGGTCGCCCAGGAGGTGGCGGATCGCGGTGACGCGGCGGGAGTCACCGGAGGATTCCTTCACGGCCTCCAGGTTGCGGTGCTCCGCGGCCAGTTCGGCGATCTGCGCCGGGAGGAAGTCGGTCTTATAGGCGGGCGGGTTGTTGTAGAGCATGCACGGCAGCTTGGTCGCGGCGATGACGGCCGAGACATGGGCCTTCATCTCGCGCCAGTCGGTGCTGTAGACGTAGGGCGGCAGGACCATCAGACCGCCGCAACCGAGGCGTTCGGACTCCTTGGCCAGGGCGACCGCCTCGGCGGTGGAGAGGGAGGCGATGCCGGGGATGATCGGCGTGCCGGGGACGGCCTTCACGCAGATCCGGATCAGCTCGACCTTCTCCGCGTAGGTGAGCGTGGCGCCTTCGCCGAGGGAACCGCAGGGAACGATGCCGATGCAGCCGGAGTCGACCATCCAGCGGCACTGGCGGGTGATCTCGGCGGCGTCGAGCTTGCCGTCCTTGCGGAAGGGCGTGGTGATCGCGGGGATCACGCCTTCCCAGTGGGCGCGGACTTTTTTCTTGGAGGCGGAGGTGGTCATGAGGGTATGGGTAGGAGTTAGGTGTCAGGTGTCAGGTGGTTGCGTGAAAGGTTCAGGCGTGGCGATCGGGGTCGACCTCGCGGAGGGCGACCGAGGTGGGTTCGCCGCAGACGAGCTGGGCGACGATCTCGCCGGTGACGGGACCGAGGCTCAGGCCCATCATGGAGTGGCCGGTGGCGACGACGAGGTTGCGTTTCGCGCGGGTGCGGCCAAGGTACGGCATGCCGTCCGGCGGGCACGGACGCAGCCCGGACCAGACCGGCAGCGCCTCGAAATCGGCCTCCTTGAACGCCGGGTAGTATCGGACGAAGGCCTTGCGGATGCCGCGGACGCGGGCGGGGTTCACCGACAGGTCGTTGCCGGTGATCTCCATCGTGCCCCCGACGGTGAGCGCGGACCCCATCGGGGTGACGGCCACGCGGGCCTCCATGAGCAGCGAGCAATACTTCGGTCGCTGGACCGGGCGCTCGAGCCGCATGCTGTAGCCCTTGCC
>JBEGOO010000111.1:0-6837 GCA_041182045.1 Verrucomicrobiota bacterium | reverse complement strand
CCGCCGTCGCGGAGTCGCCCTCGCCCGGGGGCTGCTTCCGCGTGACCCGGAATGTTGCCACGTGCAAAGACGGGGTCAGACTACTACATCGGAGTCTGACCCCGTTTGTTGAGCATCTCGGTTCGCTCATTGAGCAGGCGCACGACCTCGTTGCGGTCCTCGACGACTTTCTTGAAGGCCTCGTTCTGGCGGCGGATGGCGTCGTTCTGCTCGGCGATGACGGCGTTCTGCTTCCGGATGGAATCGTTCTGCTTCTGGATCGCTTCCCGCGCGGCGCCAAGGTCGGCTGTCGACTGGGCGAGCTCGGCCTGAGCTTTCCGCTGGGCGCCTGAAGCCTTGAGGGCGTCCGCCTTGGCGGTGGCCTCGGTCTTCTTCAGTTCGGTCACGCGCGCTTCCAGAGTCCGAATCTCGGCCGCATAGGTATCCGCGAGCTTCGCGGCGTCGAAGGCCTTCTTTTCGGAGACGGCCACCTGACCTCCCAACGTCGCCAATTCGGAACGCGTGGCGGCTTCGCGGCGCCACTGCGCGACGCAGCAGCAGACTAGGGCCACGGAAAGCCCGGCGAAAACGTAGGTCCAACGGGAAGGCGCGCTCATCGGGCTTCGGGGCTCTTGACAGTGAAGGCGACCTTCTGCACGCCGGCGCCGCGCACGAAGTCGAGGACGGAGATCATCTTGCCGTGGGGGGTATCTCGGTCACCCGCGAGGTAGACCGTCACGGCGGCGTTGTCCTTCACGCGCTTGAGCAGCAAGGAGCGGAGGTCGGGCAGCGTCACGAGGTCACGCTCGACGTAGACCTTGCCCTCGCGGTCGACGGACAAGGTGACGGCGTCAGGCTTGAAGTCGCTCTTCGCATGGGCGGCGCCCTCGAGGTTGACGGGCATGCTCCGGTTCTTGTGCATCGTGAGGCTGACCATCATGAAGGCCGCCAGCAGGAAGAACATGATGTCGATCAACGGGATGATCTCCAGGCGTGGCCGGCGATGGCCGATGGGCGAGGCGATCTTCATCGGCGGGCCTGCTTCTGGGCGGCCACCTGCAGGGTGGTCGCGGCGGCTTCGATGTCGGCCTGCAGGCCGGCGAGACGGGTCGTCAGGATGTTCAGCGGAATCAGCGTCGTGATGGCGATACCCAGGCCCGCCGCGGTCGCGATGAGCGCTTCGCCGATGCCGCCGGTGACCTTGGTCACCGCCAGCTCGTCGGTGCCGATGGAATTGAACGAGCCCATGATGCCCGTCACGGTGCCGAGCAGGCCGAGCAAGGGCGCGAGCGTGACCAGGGTGTCGAGGGTCGGTATGAAACGGCCGGCCTCGCGGAGTTCGCGGGCCGCGGCGACCTGGATCGCGCCTTCCAGCGAGGTCTCGCGATGCTCGAGGCCCGCGGCCAGCACCTTGGCGACGGGGTCCTGCGAGGAAACGGCTAGTTTGGAGGCCTCCTCCCAGCGGCCGTGCTCGGCCGCGTCGAGGACCCTGGCGACGATCGCCGCATCGCGTCGGGCCGCCTGCCGGAAACCCCACAGGAGGCGTTCGCCGGCCACGGCGACGGCGACGACGGCTGCGACGAGCAGCGGATACATGATGGGGCCTCCCTTGAGGAAGAGGTCGACCACGACGTTGGCGAGGATGGGTTGCATGATTGATTATTGGAGTTCGAAGACGAAAGGAACCAGGTAAAGACGACGGGCTCCCGGCGCCCAGGACCAGTTGGCCTTGACCCAGTCGAGCACGTGCTGGTCGAGCAAGGCATGGCCGCAGGTCTCGCGGACCTTGATTTCGGCGATGCTGCCGGAAGCGGAGACCTCGACGTAAAGCTGGAGCTTGCCCTGCATGCCCTGCTGGCGCGCCCAACGGGGATAAGGCGGATCCGGGAAGGACCCGGAGGCGCCGCGCACGAAGGCGACCGGCACCGCCGCAGGGCGATTCGCAGCAGCGTCATTGGATTTGAGCGAAGATAGTCCGGGCATCACCGGGGCGACCAGCGGCGCCACGGCTTCGACGACGGGCACGACGTCCGGAACGGCCGGGGCCGCCGAAGGGGCGGTCGTTTCGGTCACGGCTTCGGCCGGAGCGGCAACAGGCGCCGGAGCCTGCGGCGGGGGCACGAAGACTTCCGCGACCAAGTCGTCCGCGACGGCCTTCGCCTCGAAGTGGACGACCGCGACCGGAGGCGCGAAATACCCGATGACACAGACGGCCAACACCGAAGAGACCAAGGCGGCGAGCCAGGCCAAGGCGCGTTCGGGGCGACGATCGTCTTCGGCGGAAAGCATGTTCAGAAGGTCAGCTTGAGGCTGGCCTCGATACCGCGCCCGGGCATCGGAAGCGTATCCTTGAGGAATGAGGACGCCTCGCGGCCGAGGCGGTCGAATAGGTTGGTGAACTTAACTCCGAAACTCCCGTGCCCGCCTTCGACCTTGAAGCCGCGGGTGAAGGACGCGCCGGCCATCGCATAGCCGGCCGTCGGGGTCTCGCCCGCGGCGAGCGAGCGCTGGCCGAGGTGATAGGTGAAGTCGAGGCGCCAGTCCCAGCCGAGATCCGCGCCGTCGAGCGCGACGCCGAGGCGACCGGGCGAAAGCCGGGGCAAAGGTTCGCCGGTGTCGTGGTTCCGGCCGCGCACATAGTCTCCGAACACCTCGAGCTTGCGCTTCGCGACGCCGAGCTCGAAGACCGTCTTCGTCTCGAGGCCGTAGAGGTCCGCCGGGATCTGGGCGTAGTCATAACGCGGCACGGCCGAGTAATCGGCGCCGCCGACGCCGGTCAGGTCGGGACCGAAGCCGTTGCGGACCTGCGAGACGTAGGAACCGAAACGGTTATAGTAGGCGGAGACGCGGCCGGAGACCGGGCCCTTGGTCTTGGCGAGCTCGAGCTCCAGGCCCACGGCCTGCTCGGTCCCCAACGAACGCGAACCGACTTCGTAGGCGTTGGTGCCGAGGTGCGGCCCGTCGGCGTAGAGTTCCTGCATGTTGGGCGCGCGCTCCGTCCGCGACAGCGTCAGCGACGTCTCCCAATGGTCGGCGTATTCGCGCACCAGGCCGACCGAGAGGGCCACCGCGGTGAAACGCCGTGCCTCGGTCGGATGATCCGGGAGGATGCCGTCGTGCGTCCACGACCGGGCGGTCACCCGGTCGTCCTCGAGCCGGAACCCCGAACGGAGCTTCCAGGCGTCGGCGGCCAGCCGATCCGTGAACGAACCGAAGAGCGCCGCATTGGTCGAACGCGTCACGGGCAGGAAGGCCTCGTCGCCCGCGACCGTGAAGTCGGAAAGCCCGCCCGCCACGCCGACCTTGCCCTCGAACCCCTTGTGGTTGTCGAGGCCCACGTCAAGGCGCCCGTCCCAACCCTTGTTCGCGAAGGTTGTGCCGGCGACGCCGTTGTCGAATTCGGCGTGACGATAATCCGAGACGCCGAGTTTGAATTCCACCGCGCGGACGAGGTCCGAAGGCTTGTCCACCCCGCCCGCGAAGTCCCAGCGGCGTTGATGCAGGCCGATGAGCACGCCGGGGTCGGAGACGCCGTAGGAACTGTCGAGGCCCGAATAGGCGAAACCGAAACGGGCGGCCTTGCCGACGTAGGCCAGACCGAGCCCGGCGCCGTCGGCCTGGCTCGCGGTATCCGAAATCACACCGACCGGGGTCTTGAGGTCGTCCGTCGTCTTGCGGAAGGCGTCGACATGATAGGCCCAGCGACCGGCGCACCCTTCGGCGAGGAGCGACGTCGCGCGCAGGCCGTCGACCGAGCCAGCTCGTCCCAGCAACGTGATCTGATTCGGCTGCAGCTCGACGGGCACGCGATTGTCGATCATGTTGATCACCCCGCCCAGGATGCTGGTCGAGTAAAGCAGGCCGGCCGGACCGCGGAGGACTTCGATCTGGCGGATCGTCAGCGGATCGGCGCTGACGGCGTGGTCAGGGCTGATGCTGGAAGCGTCCAAGGTCGCGGTGCCGTTCTGCGTGATCTTCACGCGATCCCCTTCGAGTCCGCGCACGATGGGGCGGCCGGCGTTGGGGCCGAAGTAGCTGGAACCCACGCCAGGCACCGCGGAAAGGAGGTCGCCGAGGTTGCCCTGGGACATCGACTCGAGCTTCAAGGTGCCGAGCACAATCGCCGGTGCGGCGGATTCTTGGTCGGGTCCTTCGGCGGAAGCCTTGACGACGACAGGCGCGATCACCTGCGGGGCGGGAGCCGGGTCGGCGGCGAAGCCGGGGACGACGAGGGCGGCCGAGGAAAGGAGGAAAAAACGGGAAAGGCTGGTCTTCATGGAGTGCGGTTGAGGTGCCTCGGGAAACCCGTGTGGCTGGACGGGCTCTGACGAGACGTGATGCGCCAAGGATGACGCAAGGAGGGTTAAGCCACGGCCGGACCCCTGGTCCGGCGACTGACTCAGACCGCGGCTTCGGGAGGCGGTACCGGCACTTCGTAGATCAGCTCCGAACAATCCGCCGAAACGACGACCTCAAGAAAAGACTTGCTGGCGCTCGGCGCAACGGACGGGAGCCGAACCGACCAGACCGCGCCGTCGGGTTTGACCTTAATCTTGGCGACCTCTTGCTTCAACGGCGCAGCGTGGTCGGAGGCCTCACGAGCGGCTTCGGCCATCTGGCAGGGCCCACAGTGGTCCTTTTCCGATATCGCGATGTTCTTGCCCGCATGGTCGGCATAGGCGACCACCTGGAGCGCATCCGCGGAAATCCCGGACGCGACCAGCCAGGCGACCAAAGCCGCCCAGGCTGACGTGACTCGGAGCAGGTTCCGCACACCTGTCCCTACCTCCTTCCAGCGCTTCGAGACAAACGCAAAAACCGGGGCATAGCCGACAATTTTGCGCCACTCCGCCGGAAGTGTTCAGCCTGAATAGGGCGACCCCCGCGTCAGGGTAGGCATGAGACGAAGTTCAAAGTGGCGGGGAGGATGGGGTTCGAACCCATGCCCGGTCCGGGCTTCAGCCCTCCGCGAAGCCGTGGTCCTTGAGCATGCGGGCGACGGCTTGGGGGAGGGTGGGTCGGAGCGCTGTGGGGACAGCCTTCTGGGCCTCGACGGTGCAATGCAGGTAGCCGAGCTTGCGCTCCGCGTCGGCGGAGCGGCCCGCGGCCTCGATCCATCGCTGCAGCACGGCGGCCGCGCGCGCCCAATCGGGCCAGTCGCTGTCGGCGCCGTCGGCGGCCTCGACCAAGGCGCAGAGGGCGCAGCCGCCGAGGAAGCGTTCGACCGCGGCGGCGTCTTCCGCGCCGACGATCGCGACGAGCTTCTCGCGTTCGCGCGCCTCCATGGTCAGGTCTTGTAACCGAGCACCGGACGCAGCCACTTCTCGGCCTGCTCGATGGTCCAGCCCTTGCGCGCGGCGTAATCCTCGACCTGGTCGCGGCCGACATTGTCGACGTCGAAGTAGATCGACTGAGGGTTGCCGAAGTAGAGGCCGGAGACGGAGGCCGCGGGGTTCATCGCGAACGACTCGGTCAGCGTGCAGCCGAGGCGGTCCGCGTCCAGCAGGCGCCAGATCTCGGCTTTCTCGGTGTGCTCCGGGCAGGCGGGATAACCGGCGGCGGGACGGCGCCCCGCGTATTTCTCGTCGACGAGTTCTTCGACGCTCAGCGTCTCGCCCGGCGCGTAGCCCCAGAGCGTCGTGCGCACCTCGCGGTGGAGCCACTCGGCGCAGCCTTCGGCCAGGCGGTCGGCGAGGGCTTGGATGAGGATCTGGCGGAAGGGGTCCTTGTCCTTGAAGGATGCGGCGTAGTCCTCGATCTCCTGGCCGGCCGTGACGGCGAAGGCGCCGAGGTGGTCGCCCGGGCCGGTCGAGACGAGGTCGGCCAGCGAGCGGCAGGTGTCGACGCGCGGGCGCTGGCGCTGGTCGCGCAGGAAGTGGAAGCGGCCGATCCGCTTGGCCTGGGCATCGTCGGCGAAGACCTCGACGTCGTCGCCCGCGCTGCGGGCGGCCCAGAGGCCGGCGACGCCGCGGAGGTGGACGCGCCGATGCTGGATGAGGTCGTCGAGTTCGACGCGGGCGGCGTCGAAGAGCTTGCGGGCCTCGGCACCGTACTTGGCGGACTTGAAGATGCCGGGGAAGGCGCCCCGGAGCGACCAGGTGACGAAGAAAGGCGTCCAGTCGATGATCTCAGCCACCGCGGCGGGGTCGATGCGCTCGAAGAGCGTCACGCCCGGCTGGCGCGGGGCGGGCTGGACCGGGGCGGTGGTGATGAGCGGGCGGCGACGGGCCTCGGCCAGCGGGATGACCACGGCGGGCTGCTGTTTCTCGTAGGCTTCGCGCAGCTCGGCCTGCTCGGTCCGGAGGTCGCCGATGAACCCGTCGCGCTTGGCCGGGTTCAGGAGGTCGCTGCAGACCGCGGTGACGAGGGAGGCGTCGCCGACGTGCACCATCGGGCCGTCGTAATGCTCGGCGAGCTTGATGGCGGTGTGTTCCTTGGAGGTGGTGGCGCCGCCGATGAGCAGCGGGGTGCGGATGCCCGCGCGCTTCAGTTCCCGGGCGACCGTGACCATCTCGTCGAGCGACGGCGTGATCAGGCCGGACAGGCCGATGAAGTCGGGTTGCAGGCGCAGGGCCTCGGCCACGATCTTCTCCGTGGGCGTCATCACGCCGAGGTCGGTGACGGCGTAGTTGTTGCAGGCGAGGACGACGCCGACGATGTTCTTGCCGATGTCGTGGACGTCGCCCTTGACGGTCGCGATGAGGAACGAGCCCTGGGTGGAGCCGCCGACCTTCTCCGCGGCCATGAACGGCTCGAGGTGGGCGACCGCGGTCTTCATCACGCGGGCGGAGCGGACGACCTGGGGGAGGAACATCTTGCCCTCGCCGAAGAGCTGGCCGACGACGCGCATGCCGTCCA
>JBEGOO010000110.1:0-4868 GCA_041182045.1 Verrucomicrobiota bacterium | reverse complement strand
CCGAGCCCAACGACCTCGTCCGGAGCGACGATGGCCGCAAGGTCGCCGGCGCCGCCCAGAAACGGACCCGCCATGGGCTGCTGCTGGAGGGCTATGTCTGGCGGCCGTACTTGCCGGGCTGCGACTGGGCGCGCTTTGAACACGATTTCACCGCGGCGCTCGGCGAGCGGCTGGGCAGCACTCCCGTGCCCGTCGCCGAACCGGTCTACAACCAGTTCGACCACGAGGCCAGCTGGGGCAAGTTCAACTCGCGCGAGTGGAACGAGCGGCTCTGAAGGCGCTCAGGCGAAAAGGTCCAGTTCCGGCCCGCCCGCGGACTTAGGGGGCTTCGGCGCTATCGGCGCGTCCGCGGCTTCCTTGCGCTTCGGCGGACGGGGGACGTCGGGCGCCGGCGAGGCGACTTCCGCGGCGGCCACCTTCCCGCCGGGCAGGCCATCCCCGGTCTCCAGACCGGACAGGATCTCGCGGGCGCGCGTGACGACCGCGGGCGGCATGCCGGCCAGGCGGGCGACCTGGATCCCGTAGGAACGATCCGCGGCCCCGGGGACCACGCGGCGGACGAACACGATCTCGTCGTTCCACTCCTTCACCGCGACGGACCAGTTGCGCAGGCGGGCCAGCCGGCCGGCCAGACGCGTGAGCTCATGGTAATGCGTGGCGAACAGCGTGCGGGGGCCGGCGTCACCGCCGCCATGCAGGTGCTCCGCCACGGCCCAGGCGATGCTGATGCCGTCGTAGGTGCTCGTCCCGCGGCCGATCTCGTCGAGCACCACCAGCGAGCGCGTCGTCGCGTTGTTGAGGATGTTCGCGGTCTCGTTCATCTCGACCATGAAGGTCGAGTTGCCGCGCGCGAGCTCGTCGGAGGCGCCGACGCGGCAGAAGATGCGGTCCACGAGCCCGATGCGGGCCGACTGCGCCGGCACCCAGGCCCCGAGATGCGCCAGCAACGCGATCAGCGCGACCTGGCGGATGTAGGTGGACTTGCCCGCCATGTTCGGGCCGGTGAGCAGGGCGATCTGCTCGCCGCCGCAACTGAGGCGCGTGTCGTTCGGCACGAAGGAACCGGCGCCGGGACGGGACCGCAGCATGCGCTCGACGACGGGGTGGCGGCCCTGGACGATCTCGAGGACATCGGACTCGTCGACGACCGGGCAGACCCAGGAGGACTCGCGGGCGAGCTCGGCCCAACCGCGGAGGACGTCGACCTCCGCGAGGGCCTGCGCCGTGCCCAGCAGCGATTCGGAAGCACCCAGGACGGTCGCGAGCAGTCCGTGGAACAGCTCGGACTCGCGGGCCAGCGCCTGCTCGTCGGCGCGCAGGACCTCGCGTTCCTTGGTCCGGAGCTCCTCGGTCGTGAAACGTTCCGCGTTCACCATCGTCTGCTTGCGGATGTAATCGGCGGGCACCGCGGCGAGGTTCGCCTTCGTCACCTCGATCGCGTAGCCGAAGGCGCCGTTGTAGCGGACCTTCAGCGACTTGATCCCCGTGCGGTTCTGCTCGTTGCGCTCGAAGTCGGCGATCCAGGTCTTGCTGTCGGTCGCGAGGGAGCGGAGCCGATCCAGCTCGGCGTCGAACCCGGGACGGAGAGCCCCGCCCTCCGCGAGATCGACGGGGAGTTCGTCGGCCAAGGCCGCGCGCAAGCGGGCCAGCAGGTCGGCCTCCGGCCGGATCCGGTCGACCAGACCTTGCAGGCGGCCACCGGGCAAGGCCGCGAGCTCCTCGCGGATCGCCGGGATGGCGGCCAAGGTGTCGCGGATGCCGCCGAGCTCCCGCGGGTTGCGCAACCGGTTCTGCAGACGGGCGAGGATGCGCGGGACATCGCGGACGCCGCGGAGCGATTCGCCGAGACGGGAGGAGGCGCCGGGATGGCGGACGAGTTCGCCGACGGCATGCTGCCGGGCGTGGATGACAGCGAGGTCGGTGGAAGGCTCGCCGAGCCAGAGCGCGAGCAAACGCGCGCCGGCCGGCGTGTCGGTGCGGTCGATGCTCTCGAGGAGCGAGCCCTCGCGGCCGCCGCCGGAAGCGGCGAACAGCTCGAGATTACGGGCGGAGGCGGCGTCGAGCAGCACCGCGGAACCCAGCTTCGTCTCGGCCAGACGGAAGAGGTTCTTCGGCCGGTCGCAGAGGGAGTCCGTCACGTAACCCAGCACGGCGCCGGCGGCGCCGAGGGCGGGATGCGCGTCGGTCAGCCCGAAGCCGGCGAGACCATGGACGGAGAGCGTCTGCGCGACCAGCCGGGCGCCGGCGGCGCCGTCGAAGTTCCAGCCGGGCAGACGCGAGACCGGGCGACCTTGCAGGAAAACCTCGAGCGCCTCGCGATGCTCCGGGGCCGGCTCCAACCCCTCCGGCAACAGGACCTCGCGCGGCGAGATGGAATGGAGCAACGGCAGCAGGCGCGCCGGGCCCGCGTCGGTCGCGAGGCGGAAGTCCGCCGTGGAGACATCCAGCCAGGACGCGTGCCAGCCGTGCTTGTCCCAGGCGAGGGCGACCAGGTAGTTGCCGCGCCGGGAATCGAGCTGGGAGTCCTCCAGCGCCGTGCCCGGCGTCAGGATGCGCGTGAGGCCGCGGCGGACGAGCTTGCCGGCGACCGGAGCCTCCAGCTGGTCGCAGATCGCGACCTTCCAGCCGGCGGCCAGGAGCCGGTTCACGTAGGCCGGGGCGGCATGATGCGGGAGCCCCGCCATCGGGGTCTCATGACGCTTGGTGAGCGTCAAACCCAGGACCCGCGAGGCGACCTCGGCGTCCTCGCCGAAGACCTCGTAGAAATCGCCGAGGCGGAAGAGCAGGATGGTGCCGGCCGGGAGCTTCTCGCGAAACTCACGGTACTGACGCTGCATCGGGGTCTCCTTCTCCACGGCCGCAAGGCAAAACCCCCGCCCTGACCTGGGCAAGGATGGAGTGGACCGCGGGCCCCGGGGCCGGCGGGAAGTTGCTCACATCGCCTGGGCGGCGAGCTCGGACAAGGCGCTGCGCACCCCGTGGAGGAGGCGGACGTTCGCCGTGATGGCGTGGCCCTTCATGCGCTCGTGCGTATGGATCAAGCCGTTGGACTTGCCGTCGAGGTAAGGGGTGTCGACCTGGTCGAGATCGCCGATGAGGACCAGCTTGGAACCCTCCCCGATGCGGGTGATGACCGTCTTGGCCTCGTGCGGGGTCATGTTCTGGGCCTCATCCACGATCATGAAGGCGTGGCCGATGGAACGACCGCGGATGAAGGTCATGGCCTCGATCTCGATGAGCCCGGAGTCGATCAGCCACTGGTAGGGCTTGCGGGGCTGGTTCACCGGCTGGAACTGCGAACCGAAGATCGGCTGCGGCGTCTTCATCGCCTGGGCCTTCTTCTTCTTATTGCGGGAATCGGTGGCGACCATCTCGCGGGCCGTCGGCTGCGCCGAGGCGGGCGCGCTGTTCTTGGAGAAGAGCACCTCGAGGTTGTCGAAGTACGGCTGGATGTAGGGCGAGAGCTTCTCCTCCTTGGAGCCCGGCAACGCCCCGATGTCCTTGCCGATCTGGACCACCGGGCGAGAGACGTAGAGCTTCTTGTAGGGCGAGAAATCGCTGAGCACCTGGGCCAGCGCCGCCGCGATCGAGAGGAAGGTCTTGCCCGTGCCGGCGCGGCCGAAGCACGTGACGAGCTTGATCTCGGGGTTGAGCAGCGCGTCGAGGAAGATCCACTGCTCGAAATTCTTCGGGATGACGCGCATGCCGCGCGGCATCTGCAACCCCTTGCGGGCGCCGCTGTCGGTCGAGAGGAACTCGCGGTACAAGGCGAGGGGCACGAAGGCGCCTTCGCCGACGTGCCGGGCCGGCTCGGTCCACGCGTCGGAGGCGAGCATCACGTACTCGTTGACCGCCGGGGTGGCGTCGGCGGCGAGCTTGAGCTGGGCCTGGCCGAGCTCGCGGAAATCGCGCATCGCGGCGGCGGTGACGGGGATGGAGCGGTAGTCGCCGACGTCGCTGACCTCGACCCGGTCGTTGCGGTAGTCCTGCACCTCGAGCCCCAGCGCCTGGGCCTTGAGCGCCATGCAGGCGTCCTTCGTGACGAGCACGACGGCGCCCTTGGCCGTGTCGCGCAGGTAGAGCGCGGAGGCGATGATGCGGTGGTCCGGGGCGTCGACCTGCATGAAGACGGCGCGGACCCGCTCCGAGCGGGCGCCGTTGAAATGGTCGCGGATCAGCGACTCGTTGACGACGATGCGCAGCTCGCCGCCGTCGCGCAGCTTCGCGTGCAGCGCGCCCGGCCGCTGGGCGTCGCCCTCGGCGATCTCCTTGAGCGGGCGATTCTCGAAGAGCGAGCGGATCGCGCGATTCACGCGGCGGGCGCTGGCGCCGAGCTGACCGGGCTGGGTCTTGAGCCGGTCGAGCTCGGAGAGCACCTCCACCGGGATCGCCACGGTGTGCTCGTCGAACTTGAAGAGGGACTCGGGATCGTGAATCAGTACGTTGGTGTCCAGGACGTAAGTCTTTTTCACGTCCTTATTTTCCGCCCGCCGCCGCCGGGGCGCAATCCTTAAAGGCGCGCCCATGTCAGCGCGGCGCCTGGTCGGCGAGATTCCGCAGGTACGCCCAGCTGTAGATGCCGGTGCGATGACCGTCCGTGAACTCGAACGTGACGGCGTAGTTGCCGACCCGCTCCAGCCCGGTGACGGCGACCCCGGGGAAGCGACGCGGTCCATCGCCGCCCCATCGTTGCCCGAGGATGTCCACTTCGCCGAGGTTCTCCGCGCTCGGCGAGTGCTCGCGGAGGTACTCGCCGGAAAGCACCGACTCGACCCCGTCCTCCCAGGTGACGGCGAGGAAGGTCCCGACGATCTGCAGGTCACGCGGCGGGCGCATGCCCCACCCTGCCCCGGATGCCGCCCGGGCGC
>JBEGOO010000109.1:0-3712 GCA_041182045.1 Verrucomicrobiota bacterium | reverse complement strand
AGGGCGACGGCGTGCGCGGAGCCGACGAGCGCGGCGAACTCGCGCTCGAAGGCGTCGAGGTGCGGGCCCACCGGGGCGACCCAGTTGGCCTCGAAGGCCTCCAGCACGAACTCGACCTCGGCGGTGCCGACGTCGGGCGGGGATAGGTAGATGCGGGACATGCGGGTAAAGGTCACTTCCAGGGCTGGTCGGCGAAGATGCCGAAGCCTTGGAGCTCGCGGAGGAGCGCCTGGAAATCCTGGCGCGCGAGGAGCTCGGGGACAGGCATCGGGGACGAGATCCTGATGAAAAGCTGTTCGCTCTTCTGGTTGAGGCCATGCTCGCGCAGGTCCTTCCAGAGAAGGGGCAGGCGTTCCAGGCGACCGACGAGCCCGTCGCGCCAGCCTTCCTGCTGCTCGTCGTAGCGGTTGGGCCGTCCGTTCACGAGGTGCCAGAAGGCGACGTGCTGGAGGCCGCCGCGCGGGACGAGATAGCTGCCGGCCTCGTAGGGAAGCAACGCGCGCCCGGCGACCGCGGCCTCGACGGCGTGCCGGCGCTCGGTGCGCACGCAGCCGTTGTTGACCCAGCACGAGTCCGGGTTGTGCGAGCCGGCGTCCACGACGGAGACCTTGCCCGGCTCCCAGTAGGCGACGTAGACGAGCACCTGCAGGCCGTCCTTCGCGTAGACCGCCTGGCCGACCTGCGAGTAGTTCAGGATGCCCTGCACGTTCGCGGCCGCGGCCGAACCGCTGGCCACGGGGACGTCGCGCCGGACCCACCCGGCGACCGACGGGGGCATGGTCCGGGTCACCTCGCCGGTGAAGCGCCGCGGCGCTTGGGCGAAGAAGGTGACGGCGACGAGGAGGCCCGCGAGGAGCGCGACCATCACGACGCCGGTCAACAAGAGGGCCCGGCGCATGCTCAGAGGATCTTGGCGGGGTTGCCCACCATCGTCACGCCCGGAGGGACGTCGGTGATGACCACGGCGCCGGCGCCAAGCACGGCCCCGCCGCCGACCTGCTTGCCGGGGATGATGGTGGCGCGGCTGCCCATGAAGACGCGGTCGCCGACCAGGACCCGGCCGGTCACGTCGCAATGGCCGCTCAAGGTGCTCCACTCGCCGATGCGCGCGTCGTGGCCGACCGTCGCGTTGAGGTTGACCATCACGAAATCGCCCAGCTCGACGTCCGCGGAGACGATGGCGCCCGGGCAGAGCACGACGCCCCGGCCGAGCCGGACCCGCTCGCCGACGAGCGCGCGAGGGTGGACGAAGGTGAGGAAGTCGGCGCCCGCGGCGAGCAGCGGCGCGAGCAAGGCCTCCTTGACCTTCGGCAGGCCGAGGCCCGCGAGGAAGACCTCGTCCGCGGCGGGTCGATGCCCGGCGAGCGGGAACACCGACGCGAACCCGCCGAACGGCGCCAGCGCAGCGGGATTATCATCCAGGAAGCCCGCGAAGGTCCAGGCCCGGCCGTGGTCGGGGTGCTGGAGGACCCAGGCGCGCATCTCTCGGCCGAAGCCGCCGGCGCCGACGATCAGGAGTTTTTTCATGTCAGGAAAGGAGGGCGAGGAGGTCGCGGCCGGTCCGGCAGGCGCGGATCTGCGCGCCGGTCAGGGTCCGTCCGTGGCTCTGTTCGGCATGCGTGATGACCAGCAAGACGGCCAGCGAATCCCAGCGCGGCAGGCTCGCCAGCGGCTGTTCGGGGGTCGCGTCGGCGAGCGCGTCGACCTCGGCGCGCAACGCCGACCAGCGGAGGGTTTCGGCGGGGTTCATCGGAGGGGGAGAGGCTGGGTGGGCAGGACGACGAGCGGCCCGAGCGGCAACGCGACGGCGCCCCAGGCGAGGCCGACGCCAAAGCCGCAGGCGACGACGCGGAGCGACCGCTCGCGCAACGCGGGTCCGAGCGCCTCGGCCAACGTGCACGGGATCGAGGCCGAGCTCTGGTTGCCGAAGCGCTCGACGAGATCGAGCGGGACCTTCGTCGCCGGGAACCCGCACTTGCGCGCCACGCTCGAGACCACGAAGCGGTTCGCCTGATGCAGGACGAGCGCGTCCACGTCCGGCTCCGTCCAGCCAGCCGCCGCCATGACCTCGCCGATCGCGCCCGGCACCTCGCGCAGGGAGAAATTGAACACCTCCGCGCCATCCATGTGGAGATTGCCGGGATGGCGGAGGTGGCCCTCCGCCGAGATCGTCGCCGGCATCGTGGCCGGGTCGTACGGCGTGCGGGCGCCGCCCGCAGGCACCTCGATCACGCGGGCCCGGGCGCCATCGGCGCCGACGGTGAAATGCCAGGCGGCGGCCCCGGGGGAGCGCACCAGCAAGGTCGCGCTGCCCGCGTCGCCGAAGAGCGGGTCGGTGGCCCGATCGAGCGGGTGGGTCAACCGGCTCAGCGTGTCGCCGGCGCAAAGCAGGACGGCGCGCGCGCCGCCGTGGGCGCAGAGCAAACCCGCTTGCTGGAGACCTTGGACCCAACCGGAGCAACCCAAGGCGAGGTCGAAGGCCGCGACGGACTTCGGCAACCCCAGGCGCCCATGCAACAAGCTGGCGTTGTTCGGCTGCCCATGGTCCGGGGTCTGCGTCACGAAGATCACCGCGTCGATGAGCGCGGCCTCCGTCGGGCAGGCGGCGAGGAGGCGGGCGGCGGCGTCCGCGCCAAGGTCGAGCGCGGTCTGCCCCGGGGCCGCGACGAGCCGGCGGCGTAGGCCGACCGTGGCGGCGACCCGCTCGAGGGCGGCGCGGTCCTGTCCCGCGGCCAGGCCATCGGCGAGGAAGTCACGCTCGACGGGGCCGGTGGTGACGGCGAGGCCCGCGAGACGGACGGAGGCGAAGGTGGTCTGCATGGAAAGGATCAGCGGCCGGCGAACTGACGGAGCCAGGATTCGACGCAAAGCACGCCCATGAGCGGGTAGGCCGCGTCGACCTCGCCGCGCGCGTCGGCGTCGAGCAACGCGACCACCCCGGCGCCCGCGAAGACGCCGGTGGCGTCGAGTCGCCCGCTCGCGGCGAGCGCGCGCAGCCGACGGCCGTAGGCCCCGTGCAGGAGGCGACGAAGCGGGAAGCCGAAACCGGTCTTGGACCGATCGAGGACTTCCGCGGGGATCACCCCGCGCATCGCCGCGCGCAGGAGATGCTTCCCTTGGCCGAACCGCTGCTTCAGGTCGTCCGGTAGCCGCTCGGTGAAGGCGACCAGGTCGGGATCCAGGAACGGCACGCGGACCTCGACGCCCTGGCTCATGGCCATCTTGTCGGTGTAGTTGAGGTTGTGGTCCGCGAGGAAGAAGCTCCGGTCGAGGTGGAGCATCTGGTTCAGGCGGCTGACGCCGGGCGGCAGGGCGGCGAGGGAATCGAGCAAGGTGTCGACCGTCCGGAAACGGCCGAGCTCCGCGCGGAAGCCGGGCGCCAGCGCCGGTGCGAGCTCCCCGTCGTCGATCCAAAGGAAGTAGCTCGCGAGCCGTTCGGCCGGCGGCGCGCCGGCGTGGCGGAACAGTTTGGCGAGCCGGCGACCAAGCGGGTGGTCGCGGGGGAGCTGAGCCGTGAGATCGGCCAGGCCTTCGCGGGCCGGGCGCGGGAGCCAACCCCAGCAACGCTCGGTCGCGAGGGCGCGGTGGCGGCGATAACCCGAGAAGATGTCGTCGCCGCCCGCGCCGGACAGCAGGACCTTAACGCCGCGCCGACGCGCCTCGGCGCAGATCGCCTGCGCCGCGAACGCGGCGGGGTCGGGCGTCGGTTCGT
>JBEGOO010000108.1:0-5155 GCA_041182045.1 Verrucomicrobiota bacterium | reverse complement strand
GCCGTAGGGGAGATTCGCGAGGCGCACGGATTCGTCGAGCTCGCCGGAGACGACGGTGAAGACGCGGCTGAGCACCTTGACGCCGCCGATGGTCTCGAGTTCGGCGCTTTCGAGGAGGCTGGCGCCGCCGACGGTGTAGGCGAAGGTGACGCGGTCGCCGGAGAGGTAGAGGCCGAGGTACTTGGAGTGCTCGCGGGGGAGGGGGCCCAGCGGGATCGGCGACATGACGTTGGCGGGGCCGACGGGGAGCTTGCGGGGATCGGCGAAGCTGCCGTGCTGGCTCCAGCCGGGGCCGGGGTTGGTCTCAACGAAGAGGTCGGCGCCCTCGGCCGGAGCCGGGTTCGGGCCGTGCGCGCCGTCGAAGGCGACGCCTTTGCGCTTGAACCAACCGCCGGACCAGAGGCCGGCGCCGCGCAGGGTCTCGGTGTCGAAGGCGAAGCCGGCGTCCTCGTTGCCGAGGTTGACCAGGATGGCCTTGTTCGCGGCGCAGCCCTTGTTCTCGAAGGGATTCTTACCCTGCGTGTTGTCGATGGAGGCGCTGAAGAAGCGGCCGTAGTCCATTTCCATGTACTTGCCGGCGGGTTTGGCGGCCTTCTTCGGGGCTTCCGCCTTCTTCGGGGCGTCGGCGGCGAAGCCGGTGAAGACCGACAGCGCCAGCGCGCTGAGGGTGAACAGGTTGCGGGGTTTCATCATAGGTAGAAGTGGTCGGGGGAGGTCGGGGTAAGGACCTGGGCCCGATTTGAGCCAGTCCTTCTCCCTTGTCGACCGTATAGGAGTGCTTTTGAGGGGGAAGGTTCCGACTAAATAGGGCCGGGGTTGGGGCTAGGGCTGGGTTCGAAGGACGCGCGAGGTAGTCAGGGCGGAGACAGTGACAGGGACAGTGGACAGGTGTGTAAGGTAGGGGCAGCACCGCGTGCTGCCCTAGCGATCGACCTCTTCGACCTAACCGCCAACCGCCATCCCCCAACCCCTTGCGAGCCCCGCTCGCACCGGTAGGGACCAGCGTCCCCGCTGGTCCTCGGCCCGCCCCCGCGTCTCGTCCTTGCCAACTGGCCAACTGATCAACTGGTCAACTTGCTCGTCTCTCCGAGCCTCTTTGCCTCTGGTCTTTCCTTCCCCTATCCCTCGCCCCCGCGAGCGAAGCTCGCTGCGGCCACTTGCTTTTCCACCGTCCCCCGCCCAGACTTCTCTTTTCCATGAGTCGGTACTACTTCGCCTATGCTTCGAACCTTGACGCCGCCCAGATGGAGCGGCGTTGCCCGGGGTCGCAGTACCGCGGCAAGGCCTTCCTGCCGAAGCATCGCATGGCGTTCACCCACCCGAGCTCCACGTGGGGCGGGGGTTCGGCCGATATCATCGATGACGAGGGGGCGAGCGGGGTCTGGGGCGGGGTCTATGAACTGACCACCGATGATTGGGCGCGTCTGGTCGAGGCCGAGGGTTCCGCCTACAAGCGCGTCAAGATCACGGTGCACGAGGCGGGGGTCGAGGATTGCCCGCTGGATTGCCAGGCGTTCCGCGTGGTCGACCCGACGGGTCCGCACCTGCCTTCGAAGACCTACCATGACAAGATCGTGCGCGGCGCGCTCGCCCGCGGCCTGCCGGCGGGCTGGATCACCTGGCTGCGCGGTCTTTCCACCAAGGCCTGAGGTGGCGAAGCCTTGCCGACGTTGCGCCTGGTGCGGGGACGACCCGCTCTACGTGGCGTATCATGACGACGAGTGGGGCGTGCCGGTCCGCGACGACCGGTTGTTGTTCGAGCAGCTGATCCTCGAGGGCGCCCAGGCCGGCCTTTCGTGGATCACCGTGCTCCGCAAGCGCGAGCGTTACCGGGAGGTCTTCGCGAACTTCGACCCGCGGAAGGTCGCGCGCTTCGCCCCGGCCAAGGTGGAGCTCTGGATGCAGGACGCCGGGCTCGTGCGCCATCGGGGCAAGCTCGCCTCCGTCGCGCCCAACGCCCGCGTCTTCCTCGCCATCGCCGCGGAGCATGGCAGCTTCGCCCGCTGGCTCTGGTCGTTCGTCGGCGACCGTCCCGTCGTGCGACGTTCCGCGACCCCGCTCGGCATCTCGCCCGAGGCCCTCGCCATCTCCAAGGAACTCAAGCGGCGCGGCATGAAATTCGTCGGCCCCACCATCATCCACGCGATGCTCCAGGCCGTCGGCGTGTACGACGAGCACGTGCGCGAGTGTTTCCGGGCGAAGCGAGCCTGAGCTGGCTGATGAGATAGAGCTGGCCCGCTGGCAAGTGGGCTGGAGAGATAGAGCTGGCAAGCTGGCAAGTGGGCAAGTGGGCAAGGGGCGCGAGAAGCAGAGCTGGCACGTGGGCAAGTGGGCACGTGGGCAAGGGGCGTACATGATGCCTCTCACATCGCGCGCCCCGCGCGCGGGTAGGGGCAGCACCGCGTGCTGCCCTAGCTGCCTCTAGGTAGGGACCAGCGTCCCTGCTGGTCCGTGTATCCCTGGCCCTCCGACCCTCTGAGCCTCCGAGCCTCTTTGCAGCTGGTCCTTCCCCTGTCCCTGCCCCTGACCCTGTCCCTAATGCATCCCTGCCTCTAGGTAGGGACCAGCGTCCCCGCTGGTCCGCGTATCCCTGAGCCTCCGAGCCTCTTTGCAGCCCCCCTCAACTCATCGCCTCCTCCTCGACATACCCGATGACGGACTTGCCGCTCCGGACGTCGTAGGTGAAATGCAGGCAGAGGGTGTGGTCGAAATCGGGATGGGGCACGTACATGCGCCGGTCCAGCGCGAGTTTCCGGCCGCGGAACGAGATGACCTTGGCCGTGGGCCAGACTCGGCAGAGCTGCTCGATCCGGTGTTTCTGCTCGGCGGTGGCTTCGCCGCCGTTCTTGAGCAGCGCCGGGATCTCGGTCAGCAGGTAGAGCTCCTCCAGCAGGAGGTCGTCGCCCTCCCAGGTGCATTCGCGGGCGCTCTCGATCGCCGAACCCGTCACGATCAGATGGTCCTTGAAGGGGTCCTTGCGCAGTTCCAGCAGGAAACCCGCCACGCCCCGCGAGGCGCGCACCGGGAGCTTTTCGGCCTTCGGCCAGAGCGCGAGCTCCTTGTCGCCGGCGCCGGCGATCGCCAGCTCCTCGATGAAGCGCATCACCTCCGTCTGGTCGCCCTGGCGGTACTCGATCGTCAGGTACATCTTCCCTTCCCAGGTGTAGTGGATGAAGTGGATGCTGCCGTGGAGGTCGAGGCCGTGGACCGCGAGGGTCCGGCCGGCGTCGTCGACCATCCAGCAATCGTTGAGATACGGTTCGGCCGTGATGATCTCCGGGAGGAGGCGGCGGAGGTCGGCGGCCGTCAGGCTGGTGCCGAGTTCGCGGTGGCTGAGCAGGTAGGGCTGTTTCATAAGGGGGTGGCGGTGGGCGGGTGGGGTGGGGAAGTAGGTAAAAGCAGTCACGGGCTGCCAGCGCCTGCCCCAGGGAAGGAAGCGGACGTGGTGGGCCGGTCACCGGTGTGCCCGGTGAGGCTGATCTGAGGCGCTTAAGCGGTCTTCGGTTCGATTAGGTGCCCCGAAGACAAATGCTCGGCATTGGTTATCTCAGATGGGGCGTATCCTTCAGGATTTCCCTCTATTATCAAGCCAAAACGTATCCGCACCCCCACGACGCCGTTACAAATCACGCGTGGATTTGGAATGAGCGAGACCGCGCTGGCATGTGGGCACGTGGGCAAGGGGCGTACCTCTTGCCTCACCTCGCGCGCTCCGCGCGCGGGTAGGGGCAGCACCGCGTGCTGCCCTAGCGCCGGCATGGGGTCTGGCTTCATGACGCGCAGCGTGACGGTGCCTGACCCCTTTGCCGGCTTAGGATTTAGGAATTAGGTTTTCGGCCCAATCCCCAAACCCCAACCCCTCGCGAGCTTCGCTCGCGCAGGTAGGGACCAGCGTCCCCGCTGGTCCGCCGCCGAGCTCCCCGGCCTCTTCCTTGTCAACTGGTCAACTTGCCCGCCTGCCAGCTGGTATCTGCCTCTCTCCGTGCCTCTGAGCCACCGAGCCTCTAACCATCACCTGCCTCCACCATCGAATCAGCCCTCCTCTGTCTCTCTCCCGGCCCTCCGGCCCACCGATCAACCGGTCAACTAGCGTCTGAGGCATTTGGTTGATTGTGGTCTGCGAGACTATGGGCGACCGAGATGGATGCCGCTCTTGTTTTGCGACGAATCAGGGGATCCAGGGCCCCGTGCGCAGGCTGGGGCCTCGGCGATTTATGTTGTTTGCCTGGTCATGTACGTGGACGGGAAGGCAGCGCAGCGTTTCCAAGCTGCGGATGCTGACCTTCGCTTCCGACTTGGCTGGCGCCGCGAGTTTCGCTGGTCGAAGATGAGTCAGCGTTCGCGGAACATCTACTTTGAGTCCCTGAAAGAGGTCTTCCCGATTCATCACGCGGTGGTCTGGGATAAATCCCGGGCGCTTACGGCCTCCGTACCGGGTCGTTCCATCGGTCTCGAAATGATGCAAGAGGCGATGCTACGCCTCGGAGGAGCCTCCGCCGGCAGTCGGCTTGTCATCGATGGGGTGAGGCATCGCGATCGCTCGTCCTTGGCACGACGTATACTCGGGCTCGCCGATGTCCGCTACGAGGCTTCCCATACGAATCCGCACCTCCAACTGGCCGATATGTTGGCCGGTTTTCACGCCTGGGACTTCTCCGGTAAGCTCGCCCATACATCGTCCGCGCTCGCCTGCATGCGGACTTCACGGAGCGTTTGGCGGTAAAATGAGCGAGGCTTGCCCTATCCCGTGAGGGAAGGCCGCCTGAACCGGCGACCGTTCGGAACAAGCCCCATTGCGAAGCCAACTGAAGCAGACCTTCATCCCCCCTCAATCTCCAAATACTAGGGCCTTTCCTCTGGATCAGGCGCACCGCCGCCGGCCTGGGGTCTGGCTTCAGCACGCTTGGCGTGATCGTGCCTGATCCCATTCCCGCTGACTTAGGCTCTAGGAATTAGGCCTATATACCTGACCCTGCCCCTGGCGCCTGACGCTGTCCCTATCTGAATCTCCGCCTCCACCCTAATTCCTGCCCCTATCCCTGGCGCCTGACCCTGTCCCTTTCCCTTTCTGCATCTCTGCCTCCGCCTCACTTCTCCGACGGGGCCTGGTAAGGCAGCAGACGTTCGTTGAACTCGTAGATCAGCCCATCGGCCT
>JBEGOO010000107.1:0-15746 GCA_041182045.1 Verrucomicrobiota bacterium | reverse complement strand
CTTGCGGCGCGACGCGCGACGCGGTCAGGCGAACCAACGCCAGGCCGCGGCGGCGAGCGTCGCGACGACGAGCACGGAGGCGCAGCCGCGGTTCGACAGCCGCTCGCGATACGAGAGGCCGGTGCCGGGGACGCCGACGGTGCCGTCGACGCGGTCCTTGCGGACGTTGATCGTCGCGCCGGGTCGCCCCACCGAGACGGAGGTCCCGGTCTTCGAGACGTTCCACCGGAGGAAGCGGCCGAGCGAGATCGTCCGGCGGAAACGGAAGGAGCCCATGTCCTCCAGAAGAAGCCAGAAGAAAAAACAGGGCGAGCGCTTTCGCGCGCGGGATTGCGTTCCCCGCCCGCCCGGCCAGCGTCGGCGCATGCCCGCGCTCCTCGCCCTCCTGCTCGCCACCGCGACCGCGGAACTGCCGCCGCCGCCCCCGCGCGTGACCGTGACGGCGCTGCCGGGCGGCGCGACCGTCACCCTCGCCTACGACCAGCGCCGGACCGACCTCCCGGCGACGCAGGCCGACGAGTTGCGCGCCGCGCTCGCGGCGGCCCGCCTCGAGGAATTGCTGGCGACGCACGTGCGGCTGCGCGCGGCCGCGACCGCCGCGGACACCGCGGCGACCCGCGTCGCCGAGGAGACCCGCTCCGCCCAGCGCGAGAAGGAACGGCTGCAGCGCCAGCAGGCCGAGGTCGACGCGCTGGAGAAGCAAGCCGAGTCGGCGAAGACCAACTACGAGCGAGTCCGCAACCGGGACGAGAAGCAGGCCGCCCAATACCAGGCCAGCTACCAGGCCCTGAGCGCACGCCTGGCGAACGAACGCAAGCAGCTCGCCCGGGCCAAGGGCAACCAGGCCCGCGCCGCGGCCGACCAGGCGGAAGCGGCGCAGACGGAGGCGGCGGCGGCCGCGGCGCTCAAGGCGGCCCAGGGGACCTATGCGCAGGCGTGGGCCGCGGCCGCGCCCGCGCTCCGGAAGCTCCGGGCCGCCTCCGGCGGGCCGGAGCCGCGCTGAAGCCGGGGTCTATGACAAACCTCGCGCTTGCCAAGGGCGGGCCGGGCGGCAGGATCCAGCCAGTTCCTTATTAGTCGCATCACGAGCAAACCGGCGCGAGCCGCTTGCACCAACCGAGCCCAGGAGGGCCACGGTGGTTACGGGATCCGTTCCCGAGATGAGAGCCGTCAGGCTACAACAACCTCCCGCCAGGTCAGATCGTGATGCGTCCCCTTTTCCACCGACGCCCATGATCGACACCCAAGAAACCCAGCCCACCGCCCCCGCCCGACTCTCCCTGCGCGTGCGGCCGGACAACCCGTTCCACCACCTGTGGGAGAACCACGGCACCTGGTGGGTGCACTTCACCGAGCACCTGCCGGACTTCACCAAGCGCCGCGTGCGCCGCTCGCTGGGCACGAAGGACCCGGCCGAGGCGATCCGCCGGCGCGACGCGTTGCTGGCGACGCCGGCGCGCGAGGCCGGGCGGCCTCAGTAGAACTCGACGACGTACTCGAGGTTCGGGGACGTCCAGCCCTTGAGCGGGACGACCACGCCGACGCGCGTGCCCCGGCGCGGCGTGACGTCCGGCCGGAAGATCAGGCACTGCGGCGTCCCGATGCCCTCGCGCGAGACGCGCACATCGGCGACCTTGAGTTCCCGCAGGCCCTTGACGTCGGCCGGAAACCGGTCCGACCCGCCGAGCAGGTAGACCTTCGGCGTCGCCTTGTCCTCGAACTGATAGCGACCGGGCTCGGCGGAGATGCTCCAGGCGGTGCGCATCCGGTAATAGGCGAGCGGCCAGAAACCGGCGGCGGGGAAGCAGACCAGCTGGTCGTTGGCGACCGTCGCGTTGGAACCATCGAACGACCACATGGCGGAGAAACCGCGGACCTGCCCGAAGCCGGTGGCGCCCATCGCGGGATGGAGGCACCAGCGACGGTGGCCGACCCGCCCGACGTTCTTCTCGTCGCTGTCGTCCATATACCCGTCCACCGAGCCGGTCAGGCCGTCCGGGCCGGAGGTGTAGAAAAGATTCGAATGCGAGGTCCCCTCGTAGCCTTTCCTGAAGAGCGCCTCCTCCATCCCCGCGGGCTTCGGCGGGGTGTGCTCGATGTGCCCCAGCACGCTGCACAGGTAGGCGCCGGCCTTGCAGGTCAGGATGTAGTCGTCCTTCAGCTTCACGTCGGCGTCGAGGCCGCAGAGGAACCGGTAGCCGTTCAGGCGCAACAGCTCGCCCCGCGCGCGTTTCAGCTCGTCGGGTTTGACGACGAGGTCCGCGGCGGCGCCCTTCGCGCCCTTGCCTTTCGGCTTCTCGGTCGCGGCGCCTTCCTCCTTCGGGGCGACCGGCGGCGGGGTCTCCTTCTCCGCGCGCTGCTTCGCCTCCAACGCCTTGAGGCCGGCCTCGAGCTCGGCGCGGGTCCGTTTGGCGGTGTCGACCGGCGTCACCGCAGACGAGGCCGCGGCGAGCAAGCAAAGCAGGCACCAGGGACGCATCGGGACGCTCAGAAACGGGCGCCCACGCGGACCGCCAGGCCCCAGCTCGCGCCGGGCTGGAAGGCGCCCATCGCCTCGCCGTCGTGGCGGAAGGCATGCCGGGCGAACGCGACCCACTCGGCGGACCCGCGGACGAACCACGTGCCGGAGGATTCGAGGAACTGGGTGACGCCGAGGCGGAGCGGCACCTCGCCGACGGCGACCGCGCGGGCGCCATAGCTCCCGTCGGCTAGGCGGAACGTCAGCGTCTCGTAGGCCATCGCGAAGTCCAGCGTCGTGGCGCGATCCTCGGTCGCGAACCAGCGGATGTAGAGACCGTTCTGGAGGCCGGTGGCCCGCAGCTCGAACTCGGCGGAAGGATCGGGCCGCCAGATCGCCTTCACATAAGGGACCGGCAGCACCGGCATCTCGAAGCGGGACTGGAAGACCAACCCGAGCGCGACGTCGAGCTCGGCTTCCGGGCGCCAACGCACCGCCCCGCCCAGGCCCCAGCGGAAGCCTTCGGACAGACCGAGCCGGTCCTCGGCGGCCCATTCCACGGCGTAGATCGCCTGGACCGCGTAACGTTCCCCGTGATCCCACTGCCTGAACCCGGTCAGGATCAGGTCGGAGGTGTCGCCGTAGGAACGATCCCCGCCGACCACGGCCCCGCGGAAGTCCTGCCGGTAGCGATACCACTCGAGATCGACCGCGGCGTCGGGCCGCGCCCAGATGGCTTCGACCCCGCTCCGGCTGCGGCCGTATTCCCCGGTGTCGGCGCCCGCATGGGAGATGGCGTCCCGGGCGCGTGTCTGCCAATCGGCGATCACGAGCCAAGGCTTGGCCTCCGCCGCGCGCGTGTTCGCGCCTAGGCAGATAAGACATGCCGAAACTAAGGCAGATTGCTTTAATTTAAACATCAGCGGACGGTTTGTTCGCGTTAAATACCGCGGTTAAAGGCGAATGCAAGCGACATGCTCGGCCTGCCGAAATCATGGCACGAAAAGTGCTTAATAAAAAGCAAGATGCTTATTTCTGCCGTCACCACCCCCACCGCGGGCGACAACGCCTGGGTCCTCGTCAGCGCCGCCCTCGTCCTGATGATGTGCATCCCGGGGCTCTTCCTCTTCTACGGCGGCCTGGTGCGCAGCAAGAACGTGCTCTCGATCGCCGCGCAATGCCTCGCCCTCACCGCGATGGGCATCCTCATGTGGTGGGCCTTCGGCTACAGCCTGGTCTTCGGCCAGAGCTTCGCGGGCAGCCCGCTCGGGCATCTCTTCGGCGGCGCCGAGCACCTCGGCCTTCGCGGCGTCGGCGCCGCGTCCTCGACCTACGAGCCCCGCATCTCCGCGGGGACCTTCGCGCTCTTCCAGGCCATGTTCGCCGCGATCACGCCGGCGCTCATCATCGGCGCCGTCGCCGAGCGCATGAAGTTTTCCGCGGTCATGCTCTTCTCCTTCCTCTGGACGATCGGCGTCTACTATCCCGTCGCGCATGCCGTCTGGGGCGCCACGGGTGATTTCGCCGGGCTCGCCAATGGCGACGCCGCCTTCAAGGCCGCGGATTTCGCCGGCGGCATCGTCGTGCACATGACCTCCGGCTGGTCCGCCCTGCTCCTCTGCATCCTCGTCGGTCCCCGCGCCGGCTTCGGCAAACGCCCGATGCCGCCCCACAGCATGGTGCTCTGCGTCATCGGGACAGGCCTGCTCTGGGCCGGTTGGTACGGCTTCAACGCGGGCTCCGCCCTCGCCGCCGACGGCGTGGCGATCCAAGCCTTCCTCACCACCACGCTCGGCGCGGCGACGGCCACCCTCGCGTGGGCCTTCGTCGAGAAGCTGCATCGCGGCAAGGTCTCGGTGCTCGGGCTTTGCTCCGGCGCGATCGCCGGGCTCGCCACCGTGACGAACGCCGCGGGCTTCGTCACCGGCGGCTCCGCCGTGCTCATCGGCCTGCTGGCCGGGACCATCTCCTATTGGGCCTGCTCGTGGCTCAAGCCGAAGTTCGGTTACGACGACGCCCTCGACACCTTCGGCGTGCACGGCGTCGGCGGCACCATCGGCGCGCTGGCGACCGCCGTGCTGATGAGCGGGGCCTGCAACGAGGCCGGCGGCAAGCTCGTCGACCACGGCCTGCTCCAAGGCCAGCTCCTCGCGATGCTCGTCTGCATCGTCCTCTCGCTGGCGGTCACCTGGATCCTCGCGAAGCTCGTCGACCGGCTCGTCGGCCTGCGCCCCTCCGAGGAGGAGGAAGCCCAAGGCCTGGACATCGCCGACCATAACGAAGAAGGCTACAACCACGGTTGAGGCCGGCGGGGCCTTGGCTTAAAAAGGTCAGCCCGCGCCTACCGAACGGGGCTTCTGTCTTAAAAACAGCAGGCCTTGTCCGCGGTCGAGACGGATTTTAGGCACAATCAGGGGGAACGAAGGGGCCGCCCGGGTTGGCACGAGCCTTGCGATAAGGGGCATGCCATGAACTCCCTGTCTCGAACCCTCACCATCCTCGCCTTGGCGGCAGTGCCCTTCCTGTCGTCGGCGCAGACCGCCCCCGCCCCGGCCGCGGCGCCCGCCCCGGCCGCCGCCAAAGCCCCGCCCGCTCCGACGCTCGAACAGCGCATCGCGGGCCTCGAAGCCTACGTCGGCAACACCGACCCGACCGCCCCCCTCAAGGTCGCCAAGGACAAGGATGGCAACGCGACGATCCCGGAAGGTCTGACGACCGCCTCCGTCGGCGTCGCCGGCCCCGGCCATAACGCCTTCATGATGATCTGCGCCGCGCTGGTCCTCTTCATGACGCTCCCCGGCCTCTTCCTCTTCTACGGCGGCTTGGTGCGCTCGAAGAACGTCCTCTCCGTCGTCGCCCAGTGCTTCGGGCTCGCCGGCCTGGTCGCGGTGCTCTGGTGGGCCTTCGGTTACTCGCTCGTGTTCGGCAAGAACTTCGGCGGGACGACCCTCGGCCATATCTTCGGCGGCAGCGAGTTCTTCTTCTTCAACGGCGTGACCTCCGCCCCGAACACCGACTACGCCTACTGGCTGTCGCAGAACGTCTTCGCGATGTACCAGCTGATGTTCGCGATCATCACCCCGGCCCTCATCGTCGGCGCCATCGCCGAACGCATGAAGTTCTCCGCGGTGATGCTCTTCATGCTCGGCTGGATGTTCCTCGTCTACTTCCCGATGGCCCACGCGATCTGGGGCATCACCGGCGACATGAACGGCGTCTGGAACGCCGCCGCCTCCATCAAGGCCATCGACTTCGCCGGCGGCACCGTCGTCCACATGACCTCCGGTTGGTCCGCCCTGCTGCTGTGCATCATCCTCGGCCCGCGCCTCGGCTTCGGCAAGAAGGCCATGACCCCGCACAGCATGGTCCTCTGCGCCGTCGGCACCGGCATCCTCTGGGTGGGTTGGTACGGCTTCAACGCCGGCTCGGCCCTCGCCGCCGACGGTGTCGCCGCCCAGGCCTTCATGACCACGACCCTCGCCGCCGCCGTCGCCGCCTTCACCTGGGCCGCCCTCGAGTGGGTCCTCCGCAAGCACGCCAGCATCCTGGGCCTCTGCTCGGGCGCGGTCGCCGGCCTGGTGGTCATCACCCCCGCCGCCGGTTTCGTCTCCGCCTCGGGCGCGGTCCTCATCGGCGTCCTCGCCGGCGTGGTGCCCTTCCTCGCGGTGGTCTACCTGAAGTCGAAGCTCGGCTACGACGACGCGCTCGACACCTTCGGCGTCCACGCGGTCGGCGGCACGCTCGGCGCGATCCTGACCGGCGTCCTCGCCACGGTCGACGCCAACGCCAACCTCGCCACCAACCTCAAGGACGTGGTCGGCAAGACCCTCGTCTCCGAGCAGTTCAAGGCGATCGGCATCACCCTCGTCATCTCCCTGGTCGCCACCGCGATCCTGGCCTACGCCCTCAAGGCGACCATCGGCCTGCGCCCGACCGAGGAAGAGGAAGCCCGCGGTCTGGACATCTCGGACCACGGCGAGGAAGGCTACAGCCACAACTCCTGAGTCCCCCGCGCGGGACTCCGGCACGCAGGCCGCCCACCCGGGCGGCCTGTTTCTTTGGCGGGATCGCCCGCGGGCCACCTTTCCCGTTGATTTTCCGGCGGATGGTGACAGTATGCTGTCTACAATCTTTCTATGATGAAGTTCTCCGCCACGTTGGACGGCCCGTTCGTCGGCACCGCCGAGGAGCTCGCGGCGTACGTCTCCGGCAAGCTCACGGCCCTCGGCTTCGGCCCCCGCTTCCAGGCCAACGAGCGCCTCGTGCGCTTCTACGCCTTCGAGGGCCTGATCGACAAACCGGAGCGGGACGAGGTCGACAAGCGCCGGGCGAACTTCGGCGACAAGCAGGTCCGCCAGCTGCTCGTGGCGCGCATCCTCTCCGAGCGTGGCAACGACCTCGAGACCATCCGCGGCATGCTGCGCCGCCACGCCACGCTCGCCCAGCTCAACGACCTGATCGACGAGCATGCCCGGGCCTCCGAGCTGGAAGGACGCTCCCACCGCCCTTCCGCGGGGGCGGCGCTGAAGGAACCCTCCGTGCACTACTCCCGGCTGGACTTCGACCCCGCGATGGAGCCCGAAGGTCCCGTGTCGCGAGGGAAGCCCGCGCCGCGCCCGGGGAGGTTCTCCAGCGAGACCCTCCATCAACTCCGAGACATCTCCGATTCCCGCTCGCCGGGCCTGGTCTTCCGCAAGATGGTGATGCGCGAGAGCCAGCGCGAGGACCTCACCCCCGAGGTGCGCGGGCTTTATCGTCAATTGCTGGCCTTCCACCCCGCCGACCCCGGGGAAGCCCCCAAGCGGGAACGCTGGTCCAAGATACGGTTAGCCCCTTGGTGCGAAGTCCTCATCCACATCGACGGAAGGGCAAAACCCTCGCGAGAGGAGATCAACGAGATGGTCGATAATTTCCGCAACTCATTGGAAGATAGTTATATGTAAGTTGATGATAGTTTTGTTTAGTGTTAATGACAATAAAGATACTGCCTAGGTGTTGACAGTTTAAGAGGGATGTGCAGAGTGGGATTTCTCTCCCATGAGCCAACCCACCATCGAAATCCTCGCCCTCAAGAAGGGCTTCCTCCGCGCCGCCGCCGAACCGATCCACGCCCTCGTGCGTCTGGTCGCCCCGGAACAGCCGGCCCACACGACGCCCACGACCCGCGCCCCGCTTGACCTCGTCCTGGTGATCGACCGCTCCGGCTCGATGAGCGGCGCGCCCCTCAAGGCCGCCCTCGAAGCCGCCAGCCGCATCATCCGCGGCCTGCGCGACGACGACCGGGTCGCCGTCGTGACCTTCGACAGCCAGGTCGACATCGTCCAGCCGCTCGTCCACCCGACGGACCGCGCCGGCCTCGTCCAGCGCGTCCAGTCCGTCCGCAGCGGCGGTTCCACCGCGCTCTTCGATGGCTGGGAAGCCGGGATGCGCCAGCTCCGAGGCCAGGTCGGTAAGGAGCGGATCGCCCGCGTCATCCTGCTGAGCGACGGCCAGGCCAACCACGGCCTGACGGACCAGGCCGCCATCGCCGAGCAGGTCGCCCGGGCCGCGGCCGAGGGCATCACCACGTCGACCGTCGGCCTGGGCCAGGGCTTCAACGAGACGCTGATGACCGCGATGGCCCGCGCCGGCGAAGGCGCCGCCAACTTCGGCCAGACCGCCGACGACCTGGACGAGGCCTTCGAGGAACAGTTCGCGATCCTCGCCCACGCCTTCCTCCGGCAGGTGCGCGTGGAGATCCAGGGCGGCAGCGACGTCCAGGCCCGCCTGCTCGGGGACTTCCTCGAGGAAGGCCGCGCCACGAGCCGCAAGCTCGGCACCCTGCCCTGGGCCGCCTCCCTCGTGGCCGTGGTCGAGCTCAAGATCGGCGCGGCGGCCCGCGCGGACTCGCTCCTCGCGGTGAACTTCTCCGCGGTGACCAAGGAGGGCGAGCCCGTGACCTTCGGGCCGGCCATCCTCGCCTTGCCCGAACTCGACCTCGCGGCCTTCGCCGTCCTCCCGGCGGACCCGCACGTCGCCGCGGCCGTGTCCGAGGCCGTCATCGCCGAGAAACTCGAGCAGATCGAGGAGATGGTCCGCGCCGGCCTGCTCAAGGACGCCAAGGCGAACCTCGCCACCCTCGCCGCCCGCGCGGACCTCACGGAGTGGGTGCGCCAGAAGATCGCGTACCTGGAGCGCCTGCTCGACGAGGATGTGTCGATGACGATGAAGGAGCTGCGCTATGGCCGCCGCAACCTGACCAACAGTTCGAAGTCGGCGCGGGTGGAGGACTTCAACGAGACCGTCGCCCAGGAGATGGCCGCGGAGCGCGCGATCTTCCTGCGCAAGAAGGCGGCCGCGGGGCAGCGCGTCCGGCACCAGCCCCCCACGCCGCCGGCCACCCCCGGCGCCGGCCCAGCCCAGCCCTGAGGGGCGGCCCGACGGCCCGAAACCGCCCGATGGAAGCGATTCCATCGGGCTTTTTGTTGCCCGCCAAAACCGCCGGGCCAAAGTGGGTCCAGTCCCATGCCCCGCGCCCTTCGCATCACCCTCTGGACCGTCGGTACCCTCGCCCTGCTCACCGGCGGCGCCCTCTTCTGGATCGATTCCCAACTCCGGGCCGAGCCGCTGGGCGCCCGCGTGAAAGCGTTGCTGGCCGACGCCAAGATCCAAGGCGGCATCGCCAAGGTCGAGGCCTCGCTCGACGGCACGTTCACCGTCGAAGGCGTCGACCTCACCCTGCCGGACGGCCTGCAGTTCAAGGCCGCCAGCCTCACCGGGGACGTCGGCCTCTGCGCGAGCCTCTTCGGCACCTACACGCTGGAGAAGTTCGAGGCCAAGGGGCTCGAGCTCGACCTCAGCCATCGCAAGGCCGCCCCCGCCGGCGACGCGCCCGCCGCCCCCGCCGGCAAGACCACCTTGCCGCGCGTGGTGCTCGGCGCCTACGCCGCCGCCGGGCGCGTCACGCTGGCCGACGGCACGCTGCTGCGCTTCAGCGTCGCCGGCGACGGCGTGGACACGGCCGGCAAGGTCGACCTCCGCGCCGGCATCGCCTGGCCGGGCTTCGCGGTCGGGACGAACGTGACCAAGCCGCAGGCGGACATCGTGCTGGGCGCCACGTTCCGCGAGACGCTCGGGGCGAAGGGCCTCGACCCCGCGGCGTTGGCCGCCGCGTTGGGCGACGCGACCTTGACGGTCACCGCGAAGGACACGAGCCCGCTGGCCGCCGGCAGCATGAGCCTGGAGCTCACGGCCCGCCACGGCGCGCTCGCCGGCCTCGCTCTCGGCGACCAGTTCAAACAGCCGGCCGGCGCGGAAGGCCTCATCGTGCAGGGCACGCTGAACGACGCCGCCCGACGGGCCGCGGCCCGGTTGCTGGTCGCCGTCGCGGGCGACACCGCGGCCGTCGCGGCCACGCTCGACGTGGATCCCGCCCAGTTCGGCATCCTGTCCAAGACCTTGCCCGATTGCCAGATCAAGGGCCGGGTGTTCGGCGAGCTCGCCACCGCCCACGGCACCTGGAAGGTTTTCTCGGCGCCGGGCCAGCCGCTGCAGGCGAGCTGGACCGACCTCTCCCGGTTCTCCAAGTCCATCCCGAAAGGCACGGCCTCGACGTGGACGCTGGCCTTCGGGCTCGAACAGCGGACCGACAGCCTGGTGCTCGGGACGCTCCGGGTCGCGGGCAACGGCATCGAGCTGACGAGCGAACGCCCGATCCTGATCCCGCAGGGTAAGCTGCCGCAGGACGTCGCCCTGCGCCTCCAGGCGGCCGACGCCAACCTCGTCACGCTGGCGCCGTTCCTCGCCGGCGCCGACCTCGCGATCACCGAAGGGCGCTGGACCGGCGAGGCGACGCTCGCGCTGACCAAGGGGGAACCGGCGATCGACACCGTCAAGACGCACGCGATCCGCGGGCTCAACGTCGAACGCGCGGGCCAGGTGCTGCTCCGCGGCATCGACGCCGACATCCCCCTGCAGGCGGCCAACGGCGCGCTGCGGCTCGCTCCTTTCAGGATCTCCGCCGAGGCGGGCACGCTCGCGTCGGGCGAGCTGATCTTCCGGCCGGGCGCCGAGGGCGCCTGGTCCGCCACGGCCGACGTGAACCTGGGCATCGCCGAGCTCGCCGCGCAACCGGGCTGGGAGGACCTGCCGCGCGACAAGCTCGCCGGCATCCGCGTCGACGCGCAGGCCGCGCTGTCGCAGACGGCGGGCGGACGCCCGACGCTCGCCGCGACGACGGCCCGGATCACCCGCGCCGGCGCCGACCTCCTGAAGGTGAAGCTCCGCCAACCGCTGGTCCTCGGCGGCGCCAAGCCGACCGGCGTCCTCCTCGAGGCTTCGGCGGCGAACCTGCCGCTGGAATCGGTGGCGGCGCTCGTCCCCGGGCTCAAGCTCGCCGGCACGCTCGCCCGCGCCGACCTGGTGATGGGCTTCAAGTCCGAGGGCCTCTTCGTCCGCACCGAAGGCGCGCCGTTGTCGTTCCTCGGCACCAGCGTGGCCTGGGCCGGCAAGGCCTGGGTGAAGGACTGCGACCTCGCCGCGAGCCTCGACCTCCTCGTGGGCGAGAAGGCGACCGTGCTCGGCTTCGGCCAGGCGCGCTTCACGCACCAAGGCCGCGTCCTCGCGGCCGGCGACCTCTCGCTCGGGCTCGGCGAGGCGCCGACGACCCTGAAGCTGGCCGGCAGCCTCGGCGCGCTCGCCCAGCAGCCCTTCGCCGGCCCCCTCGGCGTGATCGCGACCGGCGACTACCGGGCCGAGGCCGCGCGCGCCACGGACGGCAGCGTGACGGTCAGCCTCGACGTCACGGAAGTCACCACCACGAACAGCGCGGGCCAGATCAAGGCGGCCGAGGTGCGCGGCAAGTACGTGCCGGCCGGCGCCGGACTCTCGGCGGAAGGCCAGCTCCGCCTGCGCTGCGCCAACCTCACGACGGGAAGCTTCACCCTCACGCAGCGCGTCACGGGCACCCGCACCGACTGGCAGGGCAAGGTCCAGTTCGACAACATCGACGGGGACGACGTGCTCGGCCTGCTGCCCAAGGCGTCCGAGGAGAAGCCGGCGGCGAAGACCTCGCCGAAGCCCGACCAGAAGCCGTTCTGGCTCGACCAAACCGGCGCGGCCGAGCTCCGCGTGGCGCAAGCGAGCTTCAAGGGTCTCGTCACGAAGGACCTGCTCGTCCAGGCGGTGGCCGACGACCAATCCGTGCGCGTGACCAAGATCGGCGGGACCTTCGCGCAAGGGACGCTGACCGGCGGCGCCAAGCTCGAGTTCAAGCCCGGCACCGTCGGCGGGCCCTACGTGCTCGACGGCACGGTCATCCTGGACGGCTTCGAGCTCGGCGCCATCGCCGAGACCATCCCGGCCATCCATGAGTTCTCCAAGGACTTCATCCAGGGCAAGGCGGCCACCAAGGCCAAGGTGACCGGCGTCGCCGGCACCGTCGGCGAGCTCGGCGGCGTCGTCGCGGTCGACCTCGAGCTGAACTCCGCCGGCGGCCGGTTGCGCTCCTTCGGCGACCAGCAAGGCGGGGCCGCCCTCGCGGCCGGCAAGGTCGGCGACGTGGGCGAGACGCTCGGCGGCCTGGCCCTGATCGCCGGCGCGCTCAGCAAGAACCAGAAGCAGGGCGAGAAGATCGCCAAGATCGGCGCGGCCGTCTCCGCGGTCGCCAAGCTGCAGAAAGCCTTGGCCGACTTCCGCTACGACCACCTCGAGCTCAAGGCCTCGCGCCTCGCGACCGGCACGCTGAAGCTCGCGAACTTCGAGCTGCGCAACGCCAACCTGAGCATCGCCGCCAACGGCGGCATCCAGATGCGCGACGGCGTGGCCTTCGCGGATTGGCCGATGCTCTTCGACGCGAAACTGCGGGGCGCCGGCGAATTCGCCGACCACTTCAACCTGCTCGGCTTCGGCTCCGGCCTGCCCGAGCCCGACGGGCTGACCGCGGGGCCGGCGTTCCAGATCAGGGGCTCGCTCAACAGCATCCAGTCCGACGTCATGGAGAAGCTGCAAGGGGCCGTGGATCGCTACAAGTCGGGCGCCAGCTACCAGCCGGGCAACCCGACGCAGGGCGCGGCCCCCGCCCCGGCCACGCCGGCCGCCCCGAAGCGCAACCCGCTCGAAGGCCTGCTGAAGGAACTCGGCCGATGAGACCGGGCCGGGGCGCGCTCGTCGCCGGCCTCGGGCTGCTGGCGCTCCTCGCCGGCGGCGCGCTCGCCTGCGGCTCCGCCGGCCTCGGGCTGGGCGAGGGCGGCGGCCTCGCGTTGCTACGGCTGCCCCGCGTGGTCGCGGCGCTCGCCGCCGGGGCGGCGCTGGGGCTCGGCGGCGCCACGCAACAGGGATTGTTCCGCAACCCCTTGGCCGACCCGGGACTCACCGGTGTCTTCGGCGGCGCGATGCTGGGACTCGCGACCTTGCTCGGCTTCGCGCCGGGCTTCGCCTGGAGCCACGCCTGGTCCTTGCCGGCGGCGGCCTTCGCCGGGGCCTTGACGCTTTCCGGCCTGCTCGTGGCGCTGGGACGCGACGGACCGCCGGCCCGCTTGCTGCTCATCGGCCTCGGGCTCAACGCGTTCGCCGCGGCGGGCACGCTGCTCATCGCCAACCTCGCGCCGGAATCGCGCGAGCTGCTGGTCAACGGCGGCGCCGGCGACTGGCTCGGGATGGCTTCGCCCGAGCTGGTCGTCCGGCCCGCCCTGCTCTGCCTGGTCGCCGGCGGCCTGCTCCTGACGCTCGCACGCCCGCTCGACCTGCTCGCGCTCGGCGAGGACGTCGCGCAGGCGGCCGGTTGCGACCTCCCCGGCCTGCGCCGACGCGCGATCGTGCTGACGGCCCTGGCGGCGGCCGCCGCGACATGCCTGGTCGGCCAGATCGCCTTCGTGGGTCTGCTCGCGCCGCACCTGGCGCGCGCGTTGGTCGGACCGCGCCACCACCTCGTGCTCCCGGCGGCGGGGCTGGCCGGCGCGACGCTGCTGCTGGTCGCCGACACGCTCGGACGCTCGGCCTGGCCCGGGACGCCGGTCTCGGCCGCGGCGGTGATGGCGTTGCTCGGAGCCCCCTTGTTCATCCTCATCGCCCGGAGGTCCCATGGCTGAGGCCACGCTCCGCCTGGACCGGCTGGCGGTCGAGCTCGGCGGTCAGCGCCGCGTGGACGGCGTCAGCCTCACGCTGCGCGCCGGCGAAGCGGCCGCCGTGATCGGCGCGAACGGCGCCGGCAAGACGACCTTGCTGCGCGCGATCGCCGGCCTGCTCCCCGCCGCGACGGGCGGGATCGAGGTGGCCGGACTCGACCCGCGCACCGCCGGGCCGGCCGCGAGCGCGCGGCGCCGCGGCTACTTCCCGCAACAACCGACGTGCGCCTGGGACCCCACCGTCGACGAGCTGGGCGGGATCGCGGACCAACCCGCGGACTGGGCCCGCTGGCGCGACCGGCTCGCGCTGACGGCGCTGGCGACGCGCCCTTTGTCGACCCTGTCCGGCGGCGAGCGCAAGGCCGCGCACCTCGCGCTGACCTTGGCGATGCTCGGCGAACCCTACGGCGCGCTGCTCCTCCTCGACGAGCCCACGACGTCGCTCGACCAACCTCGCCAGCGGGTCGTGCGGACGATCGTCCATGAGCTGACGCGGGCCGGCGCGGCTTGTCTCGTGACCACGCACGACGCGGCCTGGGCGGGCGATTTCCCGCGGGTGCTCGCCCTGGCCGAAGGACGCGTCGTGGCCGACGGAACGCCGGCGCAGGTCCTCAACGCCGACGTCGGGCGCGCGGTCTGGGGCGGACCTTGAGCGCCGGCGACGGCGCCGCCGCGACGGGTAGACGTCCGGCCCGCGCGGCGGAGAAGAGGAATTGCTGCGCCAACCCGGCGGCCACGCCATAGTGCAGCCGCCCGAAGGCCTCAAGCCGGTCCGCCGGCCAGCCGTCGAGACCATACGCGCCGGCGAGCGCCTGCACGACCCAGGTGTCCACGGGGAAGCTCTCGAGCCGGCCGAAACCGAAGAGGGCCACGCAGGCGGCGACCTTCGGGCCGACGCCGGGCAAGGCGCGGAGCTCCGCCAGCAAGGCGGGCGTGGGCAAGGCCGCGAACTCCTCCGCCCACCGCGGCCGCGCCTGGAGCCGCTGGGCGGTGCCGCGCAGGAAGGCCGCGCGATAACCGAGCGCGCAACGCTTCAAGGTGGCGTCGTCGGCGCGCGCCAGGACCGCCCACCCGGGCAAGGCATGGTGACCGTCGCCAAGGTCGTCGCCCAGCTCGGTCGCCAAACGCGCGACCATCTCGCGGATCTGGAGGATGCGCTTGTTGGAGCTGCAGAGAAAGCCGATCAGCGCGTCGCGCGGTGGCTGCCGGAGGATGCGCAAGCCGGGATGCAACCGCATCGCCTCCGCCAGGACCGCGTCGGACCGCCAAGGCAGGTCCGCGGCGAGGGCCGCCTGCGCGCCCTCGGCGTCGAGGTAGGCGCGCAAGGCCTCTAAACCGGCCTCGACGGGGCCGCGCACGCGTCCCTCGACGCCGTCGCCCCCGACGCGCACGCCGGCGACCACGCGGTCGAAGACCCCGACCCATTCGCCGGGCGCGACCTCGTTCCAGCGGAAAGCCTGCCCCCCGTCGAGCTGCTCGCGCAGGCCGGCGGCCGGGATCGCCTGCGCCAACCGCAACGGCCGCCAGTCGCTCCACCCGGCGTCGCCCATCGGGGTCAGCGCGCGCCGAGGTCGCGGCGGGTGCCCCAGAGGAAGCTCTGCTTCGTCGCGAGCACCTTGCCCTGGGCGTCGGTGACGGAGATGCGCCAGGCCACCGGACGCCAGCCGGACGAACCGCCGTCCTTGCCCGTCAGGCCGACCACATATTCGCCGAACCAGCCCTTCGGGGCGAGCTTGAGCGAGAAATCAAAACGCTCGGGCGCGCGGTTCTCCTCGCGCACGACCTCGACCACGAGACGCCCGTCCGACGGCGGAGCGACGTCGAGCCGCAGGTAGAAGTAATAACCGGCGCGGATCTTCTCCTGCGAGCGGAAGACGACATCGTCACCGTGATGCTCCTTGGCGTAGAAGGCCTCGGAGGCTCGGGTCACGTCCGCCTCCGAGCGGTAACGCTCGTTGACGTAGGCGATGCCCGGCGACGGCGTGCCGCAGGCGGTGAACACCAGGAGGGCGAGCGCGGCCCCGAACGAGGCCCTGCCCACCGCGGGGCTCACTTCTTGGCCTTCTTCTTGCCGGCCGCGGCGCGGGCGGCCTTGACGCGCGCCTTCTGACGTTCGAGGTAGGCGCGACGACGGCGACGCTTGATGACCTTGTTGTACTGTTGACCCATGGTGCCAGCATCCTTCC
>JBEGOO010000106.1:0-3583 GCA_041182045.1 Verrucomicrobiota bacterium | reverse complement strand
CAAGCGCGGGGCGAGGTTCGCGTCCGCGATCGGGAAACGCTCGCCGGTCGCGGGGAGAGGGTAGTAGTCGAGCCCGGTCGGCCGATCCGGCGTCGTCCGCTCGGTCAGTTCGACGAGTTCCTCGGCGGTCCAGAGTTTCGCCAGCGTTCGGCCGCCGCAGTTCGAGGCGCCGCCGGCGAGCCAGCGGTCGCCGAGGCGGTGGCTGTAGATGCCGTATTCGGGCGCGAAGATCGGCCGGTCGCAGAGCAGTTTGAGGACGAGCGTCGAGCCGAGGGCGGTGGCGCCGTCGCCGATCTCCTGGGCGCCGCTCGCGAGGAAAGTGGCGCAGCCGTCCGTGGTGCCCGCGGCGATCGGGATGCCGGGAGGAAGGCCGAGCGTGTTGGCGGCGACGCCGTTGAGTTCGCCGATCTTCGTGCCGACTGGGACCACGGTCGGCAGCAGCGCCGGGTCGAGGCCGAAGGTGCGCAGCCAGTCCGGCCAAGCGCGGGCCACCGGGTCATAACCTGTCTTCAAGGCGTTGTTCTCGTCGGTGACGACCTCCGACGCGCCCAGTTGCCGGTTCACCCAGTCGGCCTGATGGAGGATGCGATGCAGGCCGGGCAGGCCGACCCATTCCAGGGCGCGGGCCGCCGGGGAGGTCGCCCCATGCGCCGCGCTCTCCCGCGGAGCCAGCGCCCGGAGCTTCGCCGGCAAGTCCCCGGTGTCGGCATCATCGTACATGCGCGCCGCCGCCAAGGGCAGATTCTCGGCGTCCACCGGCACGATCGTCCCGGAGGTCCCGTCGACCGCGATGGCCCGGGCGCGGGAAAGGTCGACCTGCTTGCCAAGCTCGCGCAACGCGACCTTCACGCCGACCCACCAATCATCCGGGTGCTGCTCGCGGCGCGAGCCCAGCGCCAAGGTCGGCGGCAATTTCGCCGCGCCCAGTCCGAGCACCTTCCCGTTCACGTCGACCGCCGCCGCGCGCACGCCGCTGGTCCCGAGGTCGATGCCGATGACGAAGGAATGCATGCGGCTTTATTGAGGTGGGCAGGGGTGGGGGCAAGGACTGAGAAAGGTATTGGCGGCAAGCGGATAGCGGTTGGAAAAGCAACCGCTGAGGAAGGTGTCGGCGGTAAGCGGTTGGCGGTTCGAAAGGCAAGCAGGGCGACGGGAAGCCTCCCATGTCATGGGCTTTCGCGGCTATGCTTTCTTCCTAACCGCCAACCGCTAACCGCTTACCGCTCGTCACCTGAGATTCACTTCCTCCCAACTCTGCAGACCACAGGTCGAAAGGTAGGGGGCGGCGAGTTTGTCCCAATCGGGCGTGCCGGCGGCCTGGAAGAGGTACCAGAGGGGGCGGCGGCGCTCCGGCTCCGAGATCGTGCCGGGCTTGAAGGTCCAGAGCCCGAAGCGACAGGCGCCTTCCTGCGCGTGGTCCACTTGCCGGTGATACAGGAAGGCGTCGATGCCTTCGAGCCGGCGGATCTTCTCCCAGGCGTAGGCGTAAGCCGCGGCCTGATTGACCTCTCCGTCGGGCTTGGCCGTCACGTGGAAACCTTGTTCCGTGAAGCTTAAACGCCGCGCCTTGCCCTCGAAGCGGAGCGCGGGCGTGGCCAGCTTCGCGGTCAGCACCTCGAGGTTGCGGAAGGTGATCTTGCGCGTGTCGTCGTCGAAGGTGACCTTGTCCTGCCATGTCCGCGGGTCGAGCAGGTTGGCCGGGTAGGGGTGGAAGGCCAGGTTCCAGTCGAAATCCCCGCGCTCCTTGGCTTTGCGGGCGAAAAGCTCGAGCAGCGTGCGGCCGCCGCAGGCCTTCGTCGGGTCGGGGTTCCCCGCCATCGTCCAATGATGTTCCAGCGACAGGTACACGCGGGCGAAGGTCGAGTGCTTGCGCAAGGAGGTCCAGGCGAGGCGCACCTGGTCCTCGTATTGCGCGGCGACCTCGGCCGCCGTCGCCGGGCCCATCTGGTGCCATTCCCAGTGCGAGTTGACCTCGTTGCTGATCACCCAGCCCCAGACCCGCCCGTGGGCGCGGTCGGCGGAACTCCAGCGGGCGGCGACGAACTCGGTGACGGCGCGGTAGCAGGCGCGTCCCTCGGGGGTGACGGTGTTCGCGGCGAGCACCTTGCCCTCGGTCGGGCTGGCCTTCGGGTGCAGGGCCATCTCGCGGACCCGTGGTTGGGCGGTCCGGTAGTGGATGAGAATCAAGGTCACGACGATGCCGCGGTCGGAGAGCGCCTTGATGGAGCGATCGAGGTTGCGCGCGTAGTTCTCGTTGAAACCGAAGGTGAACCCGTCGACGGTGGCGCTCGGCTGGCCGGGCTGAGGCTCGGGCAGGAGCAGGGCCGTGAGGTTCACGTTGAGGCCGGCGTGGCTGACGCCGAGCGCGACCGCATCGTCGACCATCTGCACCTGCAGGCCTTTGGGCGAAGGGGTGGTCGGGTAGGGCGTGGCGTCCGGCTCGGCCCTGAGGGGTGCGGCCAAGGCGAGGGCGAGGAGCAGGAGCGGCCGCATGGTCTCCCCGACAGGCGGGCGGGCCGCGGGTTCCCCGGCCGCCGGGAGGTTTTCTGTTTACGGCTCCGGGGATTCGGCGATGAATGGGGCATGCCCCGTCTCCTCGCCCTGCTCGCCCTGTGCGTCGCGGCCACCGCCGCCGAGCCCAAGCGCCCGAACATCGTCTTCATCTTCTCCGACGACCATGCCTACCAGGCCATCAGCGCCTACGGCGACGAGCGCAAGCTGATCCAGACGCCGAACATCGACCGGATCGCCAAGGAAGGCATGCGCTTCGATCGCGCGCTGGTCACCAACTCGATCTGCGGTCCGTGCCGGGCGGTCATCCTGACCGGCAAGTATTCCCATCGGAACGGCTTCTACAACAACACCAACTCGGTCTTCGACGGGTCGCAGACGACCTTCCCCAAGCTCCTGCAGGCCGCCGGTTACCAGACCGCGCTGATCGGCAAGTGGCACCTCAACAGCGACCCGACCGGGTTCGACTACTGGCAGATCCTGCAAGGGCAGGGCATCTACTACAACCCGCCCATGAAGACGGCGCAGGGCGTGGTGAAGACCTCCGGTTACGTCACGGACATCACCACCGACCTGTCCCTCGGCTGGCTGGCGAAGCGCGACAAGTCCAAGCCGTTCATGCTGATGTGCCAGCACAAGGCGCCGCACCGCGAGTGGTCCCCGAACCTGTCCGACCTCGGTTGGGACAAGGGGCGCGTCTACCCGGAGCCGCCCACGCTTTTCGACGATTACAAGGATCGCGCCTTCGCCGTCGGCGACCAGGACATGACCTTGGCGAAGACCATCAACCCGCTCGACATGAAGCTGGTCCACCCGCCCGGCATCACGCCCGAGCAGGCCAAGGTCTGGGACGCCTTCTACGGCCCGATCAACGAGGCCTACCGACAGGCCAAGCCCCAGGGCCGCGACCTCGTGAAGTGGCGCTACCAGCGCTACATGCACGACTACCTGGGCTGCGTGAAGTCCGTCGACGACAACGTGGGCCGCGTGCTGAAATACCTCGAGGCCGAGGGGCTCCTGGAGAACACCATCGTGATCTATTCGGCCGACCAGGGTTTCTACCTCGGGGAGC
>JBEGOO010000105.1:0-9608 GCA_041182045.1 Verrucomicrobiota bacterium | reverse complement strand
CTCGAACCCACGACATTCTGCGTGTAAAGCAGACGCTCTAACCAACTGAGCTATCCATCCGGAGGAAGGTTGGGTATAGGGAAGGCCCCCGCCTTTTGTCCACTATGAAAACCTGCCCGGGGGCTTGCTAGCCGGCGTCTTTTCGGCGTAATCCACGGTCGCATGGACCCTGTCCGCCTCAGTCGTATCCGCGAAGCGCTCACCGCCTTGGCCCGGCCCGGGGTCGGAAAAGAGGCTCTTTTGGAGTCGATTCGGCTCCTTGACGCCGAGGTGGCGTCCGCCGATTCGGGCCTGCCCGGCGACCTGGACCACTACCTCCGCCGTCGTTCCTACGAGAAGGCCCTGGTCTTCCTCGACGGTGGTACCCCGGGGGCCGGCACCTGCGGTCGCGGCGCATGAGCGGCAACCCTTTCGACAAGCTGGATGGCCAGGGACTCCCGCCCGGCCCGCCGCCCAAGCCCGCGCCGGCCAAGGCCAAGCCGAAGCTCGGCAAGATCATCCTGCAGTACGAACGCGCCGGCCGCGGCGGCAAGGAGGTCACGATCCTCAAGGGGCTGTGGTTGGAATCCCAGGAGATGCGGATGCGGGACGCGTTGCTCCGCGAGATGAAGCGCTCCCTCGGCACCGGCGGCGTCCTCGAGGGTCGCGAGATCGTCCTCCAGGGCGACCGGCGCGACTCCGCCAAGGCCTGGCTGCTCAAGGAAGGTTTCACGACCAACCTCTGAGCCGCCGCGAGAACCCGCTCGACCCGCCTCGCCCGTCGCCTAGCCTGCCGACGTGCCCGCGCTCCTGCCCGACCTGATCCGCCTCGACGGCGACCTGAGCCCGCTGCGCCGCGTGGTCGAGCTGCTGCGCGCCGCCGGCGGCCGCCCGTGCTTCGTCGGGGGTTGCGTGCGCGACGCGTTGATGGGCGTGCCGGTGACGGATTTCGACCTCGAGGTCTACGGGCTGGGGACGCGCGCGATCGAGGCCGCCCTGCGGCGCGAGTTCGGGATCGTGACGGTCGGCGCGGCGTTCGGCGTGACGAAGCTCAAGGACCTGCCGGTCGACGTGTCGGTCCCCCGGCGTGAGAACCGCACCGGCGTGAAGCACACGGATTTCGAGGTGCAGGCCGACCCGACGATGACGCCGAAGGACGCGGCGGAGCGGCGCGATTTCACGCTCAACGCGATCCTCTGGGATCCCGCGACGGGCGAGCTGATCGACCCGTGGGGCGGGGTCGCCGACCTCGAGGCGAAGGTGCTCCGGCATGTGTCCGCGAAGTTCGCGGAGGACCCGCTGCGCGTGCTGCGCGCGATGCAGTTCGCCGCCCGCTTCGGTTTCGCGGTGGCCCCGGAGACCGTCGCCCTGTGCGCGACGCTGACGCAGGCCGACCTCCCGCCGGAGCGCTTGATGGAGGAGTGGACCAAGCTGCTGCTCCGGGGGAGCCGGCCTTCCCTCGGCCTGGAGTTCCTCCGCGCCTGCGGGTGGACGCGTTTCTATCCGGAGCTGCACGCGATGATCGACGTGCCGCAGGATCCGGAGTGGCACCCGGAGGGTTGCGCCTGGACGCACACCTGCCTGTGCCTCGACGCCTTCGCGCGGGAACGCGTGGGCTCGCGGGACGAGGATCTCGTCGTCGGCCTCGCGGTGCTCCTCCACGACATCGGCAAGGCGACCACCACGAAGCGCGAACCGCATGATGGCCGGTGGCACGCCTATGGCCACGAGGAGGAGAGCCATCGCCTCGCGCCGACCTTCCTCGCCCGCGTCACCCGCGAGGCGAAGCTGATCGAGGCGGTGCTGCCGCTCGTGCGCTGGCACGCCCAACCTTACGAGCTGTTCAAGGCCAAGGCCGGCGACGCCGCGGTGCGCCGTCTCGCCAACAAGGTGACGCGTCTCGACCGGTTGATCCGCGTGGACTCCGCCGACCGCAAGGGTCGCGGGGCCGCCTGGCGCTCCGAGCCGTCGCCCCAAGGGGTCTGGCTGGCGGAGCGGGCCGCCGCCCTCCATCTCAAGGATTCCGCCCCGAAGCGCCTCGTGCTCGGCCGGCACCTCATCGCCATGGGCCATAAACCCGCCGGGTGGTTCTCCCAGGTCCTGGACGAGGCGTTCGAGGCCCAGCTGGACGGCGCTTTCGGCGACGAGGCCGGTGGCCTGGCCTGGCTTGCGGAACGCATGGCCCGCGGCGTTGTCTGACCCTTATGGCTCATCGCACCGAAGGACTGTCCGCCCTGCTCACCGCCGCGCCCGATTGGAGCGCCGTCCTGGCCCAGGTGGCCAAGGCGTTCGAATGCGGCACCGGCACGATCCACCGGACCGACCCTGCGACCGGCCTGCTGCGGCTGATCGCCCACCAAGGCATCCCGCCCCAAGTGCTCCCGATGCTCCTGCCCAAGATCGATTCGATCCCGTTCGGCAAGGGCATCGCCGGCTGCGCCGCGGAGCGCAAGGACGCCGTCCAGCTTTGCAACCTGCAGGAGGATCTCGGGGGCGTGGCCAAGCCCGACGCCCGCAAGACCAACGTGCAAGGCGCGCTGGCTGTGCCGATCTTGGCCGCCGATGGCAAGGTGCTCGGCGTCCTCGGCGTGGGTAAACTTTCGCCGTATGATTTCTCCGAGGCGGAGATCGCCGACCTGAAGGCTTGCGCGCTGTTGGTGGCGACGCGGCTCTAAGCGCGACTAGGTGTTTTACCTAGATTTCATTAGGTAATCATCACTAAGTCGACAGGTTCGACTTCGTCGCGGCGGGTGTGCTGACTTTCGGCATGCGCTACCTCGATCGCTTGCTTCGCTTCCTCTCCGCGTCCCTCCGTCCTTGCCTGGTGCTGTTCCTGACGGCTTCCGGGCTCATGGCGTCGGTGCCTCGCAATGAGATCCAGGTGCTGGAGGCGACGGGGACGGTCCTGCAGGTCGACGCCCGTGGCCTCAGCGAGGTCGCCGAAAACGGCGGTCGCATCAAGCGCGGCGCCCGTGTGAAGGTCGGCGCCGACGGCCGTCTCGTGCTGGCGCTCTCCAATGGCGCCCGGCTCCTCGTCGAAGGAGAGGCGAACTTCCAGTTCACGACGTTCCTGGACAACGAGACGCGCGGGTCGGTCGTCGAACTGAAGACCCAGTCGGGTAACTTCACCGCGACCCTGCCGCGACAGGGCCCCAGCGACGTCTTCCTGGTGCGCACCGACATCGGGGATCAGTACCTGAAGTCGCGTGGTCTTTACCAATGGAACGCCGCGCCGACCGCGAACACGTCGCGGTTGACCTGCCTCGCCGGCGAGACCTTGTTCGTGCCCCGCGAAACCACGGCGAGCCCGGCGCGGTTGAAGTCGGGCCAGCAACTCCGCCTGGGGCAGTCCGGGCAGGTGCTCGCGACCTCGATCGAGCCGATGGATGCCGGCGCCCGCCGGGCGATCGTCGAGAAACTGGCCTACGATCGCGAGTTCAAGGTCTACCCGCTCGAGCAAGCCCCCGTCGCCGGGTCGACCAGCCCTGACGTCGGAGACGGGACTTCGACGAGCCTGAGCGCTGCCTTGGCCGCCATCGAGGAGGTCGTCGAACGTCAGACGCAGACCAACCCGTCGCCTACGGGCGGCTGAGCGCCTGACCGGTCGGCGAGCCAGGATGCCGGAGCAGACCGGCGGCGCTGCCTTCATAGACCAGTTGGCCACCTTTCGCGCCGCCCACCGGGCCGAGTTCCAGCACCCAGTCGGCGGCGAGGATCAGGTCCGGGTGGTGTTCGATCACGATCAACGTCGCGCCGGCGTCGCGCAGACGGCCCAGCAAGGCCAGCAGCTTCGCGATATCGTCCCAGTGCAGCCCGGTGGTCGGTTCGTCCAGCACGTAGAGCCGACCGGTGTGGTCGCGGCGGGCCAGTTCCGCGGCGAGCTTCAGACGTTGGGCTTCGCCGCCGGAGAGCGTGTTCGCGGGTTGGCCGAGTTTGAGGTAGCCGAGGCCCACCTCCTCCAAGGTACGCAGCTTCTCGGACAGGCGGGGTTGGGCCCGGAAGAATTCCGCGGCATCCTTGACCGTGAGTTCCAACGCCTCGGCGATGCTCAGGCCCTTGAAACGCACCTCCAACGTCTCGCGGTTGAAACGGCGACCGGCGCAGCTCGGGCAATCCACGAAGGCCTCGCCGAGGAACTGCATGTCGAGGGCGACGGAGCCTTCGCCGGAGCAGGTCTCGCAACGACCGCCGCGCACGTTGAAGCTGAAGCGCCCGGCCCCGTAGCCGCGCGCCTTCGCGAGCGGGAGCGCCGCCCAGAGGTCGCGCAACAGATCCATGATCCCCGTGAACGTCGCGGGGTTCGAGCGGGGGGTCCGTCCGATCGGCTCCTGGTCCACCGCGGTGAACGCCTGGAGCTGCTCGAGTCCTTCGATGCCCGCGTGCCGGCCGGGCACCACCTTCGCGCCGTTGATCTTGCGCGCCGCCGCGGCGGAAAGCACGTCGATCGCCAGCGTGCTCTTGCCGGAGCCCGACACGCCGCAGACCACCGTGAGGTTGCCCAGCGGGAAACGGGCGTCGACTTGCTTCAGGTTGTGCTCGGACGCCCCGCGCACCGTCAGGAATTTCTTCCCGACCGGCTTGGGCGACAGGCAGGCGCGGAGGTCGGCGCGGCCGGAAAGGTAAGCCCCCGTCCGCGAGGTCGCATGGGCCGCGCAGGCCGCCGGCGTGCCCTCGAAGATCACGCGCCCGCCGTCGACCCCGGCGCCCGGGCCCATCTCGACCAGGTGGTCGGCCGCCAGCATCATGTCGCGGTCGTGCTCGACGACCACGACGGTGTTGCCGAGGTCGCGCAGGCCGTGGATCGAACGGATCAGGCGTTGGTGGTCGGCCGGGTGCAGGCCGATGCTCGGTTCATCCAGGACGTACGTCACGCCGACGAGCCCGAGTCCGAGCTGCGTGGCCAGACGCACGCGCTGCGCCTCGCCGCCGGAGAGCGTCGCGCACTCGCGCTCCAACGTCAGGTAGTCGAGCCCGGCGTCGTGCAGGAAGGCGAGCCGTTGCTCGAGTCCGCGGCGGGCCTCCTCGATCGGCTGGACGCGCGGGTGGCGGGCCAACCGCTGGGCGAAGGCCAGCGCCTCGGGAATCGTCAACCGCAGGAACTCGGCGAGGTTCAGCCCATCCAGTCGGAGCGAGAGCGCCGCCGGGGAAAGCCGTCGCCCCGCGCACGTCGCGCAGACCGACCCCGCCTGGTACTGCAGCAGCCGCTGGCGCAGCGACTCGCCGGTCGTCGTCCGGTAGGACTGCTCGAGCAGCGGGAACATCCCCGCCCAGGTCGTCGCGATCGGCTTGCGGCCCTTGGGCGGCGGCAGCAGGAATTCCTTCTTGGGATCCCCGTGGAGCAGGAGTTTCCGCGTGGCCGCCGGCAGTTCGCGCCAAGGCGTCTTCAGGTCGAACGGCACTTGGTCGGCGAGCGCCCGAAGCACCGCGTTGCGGTGGATCAGGACCTTGCGGGTGCCCAGTTTCCAAGGCTTCACGACCCCGTCCTGGAGCGAGAGCGCCTCGTCGACGATGGCGAGCCCCTCCTGGAAGCGCATCTGCCGGCCGAGCCCGCCGCAATCCGGGCAAGCCCCCTCCGGGTGGTTGTGCGACAGCGCCTTGGGTGCGATTGGTTCGTAGGTCTCGCCGCAATGCTCGCAAGCCAAGTGGAGCGAAAGCACCTGCTCGTGCCACCCCCCGCGCCCATCGTCGGCCAGCACGAGCGCGCGATGCCGCCCCTCCTTGAAGGCCAGCTCCAGCGAGTCCGCCAAGCGGCTCCGCTGGTCGTCGCCCGCCACGATGCGGTCCACCACCACGTCGAGTTGCCGGGCCTCGCGCCCCGTCAGGAGCCCTGTCGCCTCCTCCAACGTCGCCACCTTGCCGTCGACCCGGACGCGGGAGAAGCCCCGTCGGCCCAGGTCGGCGACCGTCTCCAGCAGCACCGAAGGTTTGTCGCGGGTCACCGGCGCGGCGACCATGAGCCGCGTGCCGGCGGGGATCGCGGCCAAGGCGCGGAGGTTGTCGTCGAGCGAGCGCCGGCGGACCGGGTGACCATCCTTGAGGCAGGCGCGGTCGCCCGCGACGATCCACAGCGGCCGCGCGTGGTCGGCGATCTCCGTCAGCGTCGCCACCGTGGAGCGCGGGTTGGTGTTCCCGCCCGTCCGTTGCGCGATGGCGATCACCGGCGATAGGCCGCGGATGAAATCCACGTCCGGCCGGGCGACGGCGTCCATCATCCCCCGCGCCTTGGCCGAGAGCGATTCCAGGTATTGGCGCGAGCCTTCCGCGTGCAGCGTGTCGAAGGCCAGCGACGACTTGCCCGACCCGCTGACGCCGGTGATGACGGTCAGCCGATGGCGCGGCAGGGTCAGCTCCACATCCTTGAGGTTGTGGGTGCGGGCGCCCTTGATGTGGATGGGAGTGCTCAGGGGGAGGGGAGCATGCCAGTCCCCGGGGCGGGGGAGAAGCGCGAAGATGCGCGCCGGCGGCCGTTAATAACTCGTCCCTTTTGCCCTTTCCCGCCGTCTTCGGAACCGTCATTTTGCGGGGATGCTTCGATGGTGGCTGAGCTTCCTGGTGTGCGGTCTGGCGGTCCTGCGGGCCGACCAGGAGGAGCCGCGCATCCTGATCCTGGGCGACAGCCTCACCTACGTCGGCGGCTGGACCGTCTACGTTGAGTCGGCGATCCGCGCGCAGAAGGGCCTCGGCCGCATCACCATCGTCAACGCCGCGCTGCCGGGCGAGACGGCCAGCGGGCTCAGCGAACCCGGCCACGCCGGCGGCGCCTACCCGCGTCCGGATGTCCATGAGCGGCTCGAGCGGGCGCTGGCCTTGTTCAAGCCGACGCTCGTGCTCTCGTGCTATGGCCTGAGCGACGGGCTCTACCTGCCGGCGGACCCTGAACGCACGCGCGCGTTCCGCGAAGGCCAGCTGCGCCTGCATGCGGCCTGCCTCAAGGCCGGCGCGAAGGTCGTCCACATCACACCCCCGCTCTTCGGCGCCGATCGCGCCACCCCGCCGCCTTACGACGCGGTGTTGGATGCCTACGCCCAATGGCTCGTCGCGCAGCGTCCGGCCGGCTGGCTCGTCGTGGATGTGCGCCCGTCCCTGCGCGAAGCCGTCGCCGCCGCGAAGAAGGCGGACCCTCGTTTCGTCTATTCGAAAGATAATCTGCTGCCCGGTCCGGAAGGGCACCTCTTTTTGGCGAACGCCGTCTGGGGGCAACTGGCCCCGCTGATGCGTTGGAAGGCCGACGTGGCCATGGCGGAGCCGGCTCGCTTCAAGTTGTTGCAACAGAGCATGTTGGTGCTGCGTGATGCTTGGTTGGCTAAGATCGGGCATACCCGTCCCGGGATACCGGCGGGCCTACCCTTGCCGCAGGCGGAGGCGCGTTCGGCCCTTTTTTTGAAGGAATACCTGAAATAACCTCCGGAAACCCCGTTTCAGAGGGGTGGGGCCTATTGCCTAAGTAACACGCTGCCGCCACGGAACCGTAACAATCCCATGGGATGATGCCCCCGCATCCTTCCCATGAACCACACCCTCCGATCCCTCGCGCTGCTCGCCCTCACGGCGACCGCCGCTTCCGCCCAGTCGGCTGTTCCCGCCACCTCGGCTCCGGTCACCGTCGACCCGAAGCTGCCCGACTACGTCGTGGCCTCGGGCGTCTCCGGTAACCTCAACTCCGTCGGTTCCGACACCTTGAACAACTTGATGACCTTCTGGGCCGAAGGCTTCAAGGCCAGGTACCCGAACGTCAACGTGCAGGTCGAAGGCAAGGGTTCCGGCACCGCGCCGCCCGCCCTCACCTCCGGCGCCGCCCAGCTCGGGCCGATGAGCCGAGAGATGAAGTCCAGCGAGGTCGCCTCCTTCGCCGGCAAGTTCGGCCACAAGCCGACCAAGATCCCGGTGGCCATCGACGCCCTCGCGGTCTTCGTGCACAAGGACAACCCGGTCCAGGGTCTCGCCCTCGGCCAGGTCGACGCGATCTTCTCCTCGACCCGCAAGCGCGGCGGTCAGGACATCGCCACCTGGGGCCAGGCCGGCCTCGGCGGCTCGCTCGCCGGCAAGACGATCTCCGCCTTCGGTCGCAACTCGGCCTCCGGCACCTATGGTTTCTTCAAGGACACCGCTCTGAAGAACGGCGACTACAAGGGGAGCGTCAAGGAACAGCCCGGCTCCTCCTCCGTGGTCCAGGGCGTCGCCGCCGACCTCGGCGCGATCGGCTACTCCGGCATCGGTTACAAGACCTCCGGCGTCCGCGCCCTCCCGCTGTCCGAGAAGGAAGGCGCCGCCTTCGTCGAGCCCAGCTACGCGAACTGCCTCAACGGCACCTACCCGCTGGCCCGCTACCTCTACGTCTACGTGAACAAGGCCCCCGGCAAGGACATGGACAAGCTCACCAGCGAGTTCATGACCTTCGTGCTCTCGAAGCAGGGCCAGGAGATCACGATCAAGGACGGCTACTACCCGCTGCCGGTCGACGTCTCCGCCGAGGGTCGCGCCGCGCTCAAGTACTACAGCGCCGAATAAGCTTGGCCTCGAAATCGCATCGTCGCCACCACGCCCCCCGGGGTCGGTTCGAAAAGCGCGGCGATGCGGTCTCGGGTCCTCCCAGGCGGGGTCTCCCCGCCTGACCCTTTTTCCCGACCTCCGACACCTGACCGTCACCCGATGGAAACTTCCGACAAGAAACCCGCCGCCCCCGCGCCGGAGTCGCGTTTCACGGTGAGCCCGTTGACCTTGGCCACCGACCGTTGGATGGGGCGTCTGATCCGCTTCGGCGGCATCGGGGTGGTGCTCGCGGTCTTCGGGATGCTGGCCTTCCTCATCCTGCAGGTCTTCCCGCTCTTCACCGGCGCGAAGGTCGCCCCCGTCGGCGCGTTGACCGTGCCCGCCGACGCGGTCGCGTTCGGCGAGGACGAGTATGGCGATTTTCCCTATGTCGTCCGCGCGGATGGCCAGGTCGTCTTCCAGCGCGCCCGGGATGGCGTGAAGATCCACGCGTGGGCGCCGACCCTCGGCGACCGCCGCGTCACGGCGGTCCGCAGCTACCCGCGCACCGGCCTCGTCTTCCTCGGGCTCTCCGATGGTTCGGTCCTGGAGGTGCGCGTCGCCTATCGCTCGACGTTCGACGCCGCCGGCAAACGCACCGTCGAGCCGACGGTCACCGCCCTCGAGCCGGTCGCGATCGGCCGGCCCGGCCTGCCCTGTCTCGACGTCTGGAACGCCAAAGGGCCGCAAGCGCGCCTGATGCTCGTCCGCCAGGAGGAGGGCGGCCGGACGCGGCTGACCGCGGTCCGCCTCACCGAGCGCAAGGGGCTCGGCGGCAAGGCCAAGGTCACCGTCAGCGAGCCCTTCGTCGTGGCCGACGACGCCGCCTCGGTCGAGCGGGTCCTGCTGCCATCCACCGCGGAGTCGCTGATCGTCGTCGGGAAATCCGGCGAGGTGCGCGCCTACGCCGACGACGGCGCCCGCTTCGCCTTCCTGCAGGCCTTCGTCCCGTTCAAGGACGCGGCCGACCCGGCCGTGACCTCCGCCGGGATGATCTTCGGCAACGTCTCCGTGGTCTTCGTCGGCCGCACCGGGGAACAGCAGGTCTGGTCGATGTACCCGCAGGTCCAGCCCGACGGCCGCAGCTTGCGTCGCTGGGG
>JBEGOO010000104.1:0-4275 GCA_041182045.1 Verrucomicrobiota bacterium | reverse complement strand
GGCTCGCGAAGCTGGTCCCCGACGACATCAACATCTCCCTCGACGACGCGCTCAAGAAGTCCAACGAGCTCCGCGAGGAGGTGAACGTCAACCCGCAGGCCGCCAGCATCATCGAGACAGGCCGCGTGATCGAGGGCATGGTGCGCAACAGCGGGAAGCACGCGTGCGGCATGATCATCGCCGACCGCCCCCTGACCGACATCATCCCGGTGACGATGCAGGAAGGCGACCTGACGACCCAGTACGCCAAGGACCCGGTCGAGAAACTGGGCCTGCTGAAGATGGACTTCCTGGGCCTGAAGACGCTCACGGTGATCGACGACGCCCAGAAGCTGGTGCGCAAGCACCGCGGCCAGCCGGGCTTCGACATCGAGAAGGTGGGCTTCGACGACGCGGCGACCTTCGCCCTGCTCAACGAGGCCAAGACCATCGGCGTGTTCCAGCTCGAATCCGGCGGGATGCAGTCGCTCTGCCGCCAGTTCGGGATCTCCGTCATCGACGAGATCGTGGCCTTGATCGCGCTCTACCGCCCGGGCCCGATGCAGTTCATCCCCGACTACATCAAGGGGAAAAAGGACGCGAACCACGTCAAGTACGCCCACCCGCTGCTCGAGAAGGTGGCCAAGGAGACCTACGGCATCCTCGTCTACCAGGAGCAGGTGATGGAGGCCGCCCGCGTCATCGCCGGCTACACGCTCGGCGGCGCCGACATGCTCCGCCGCGCGATGGGCAAGAAGATCCGCGAGGAGATGGAGAAGCAGCGCGACATCTTCGTGGCCGGGGCGAAGGCGACCAACGACATCGACAAGAAGAAGGCGGAGGAGATCTTCGCCACGCTGGAGAAGTTCGCCGAATACGGCTTCAACAAGTCCCACTCGGCGGCCTACGCGATCCTCTCCTACCGCACCGCCTACCTGAAGGCCAACTACCCGGTCGAATTCATGTCGGCGATCCTGACCTCCGAGCAGGGCAACGCCGACAAGCTCGCGGAGTTCGTCGCCGAGGTCGAGGCCCTGGGCATGCGCATGCTGGGGCCGGATGTGAACCAGTCGGACACCGACTTCACGCCCGTCGCCAAGGACAACGCGATCCGCTTCGGCCTGGGCGCCATCAAGGGCGTGGGCGAGATGGCCGCGCGCGCCATCGTCGCCGAACGGGAGAAAGCCGGGCCCTTCAAGGACTTCGGCGACTTCGTCGGCCGCATGGGCGAGGCCGACCTCAACGCGCGCACGCTGGACTGCCTGGCCCGCGCCGGCGCCTTCGACTTCACCGGCGAGAACCGCCGCCACCTGGTCGACTCGATCGAGTCGGTCCGCCGGCATTTCTCCTCCGAGCGCAAGGAGCGCGAGCGCGGCCAGGGGAACCTCTTCGATCTCCTCGGCGCCGACGACGCCGGCGCCGCCCGCCCGTCCGACCTCATCCTCCGCAAGTCGGAGCCGATGCCGAAGCTGGAGATGCTGAACAACGAGAAGCAGCTCCTCGGCTTCTACCTGAGCGGCCACCCCCTCGCCGACTACCACGGCCTCGACGAGGCGGTCGCGACGTTCGCGACGACTCCCGACCGCATCGAACTCGACCGGAAGGAGCGCCACACGGTCCGGATCTGCGGCATCCTCGGCGGCCTCGAGAAGAAGATCTCGAAGAAGGACAACCGCCCGTGGTGCCTCTTCACGGTGTCGTCCCGCAACGTCACCATCCCGGTCAGCATGTTCTCCGAGGCCTTCGACGCGGCGCTGGCGCTGCGCGACGGCGACCAGCCCTTGCTCGCCGACGGCGCCCACGTGATGGTCGACGCCCGTCTGAGCTACCGCGAGGAACGCAGCGAGTGGAACATCAGCGCCCACGGGCTCCACCCGCTCCGCGGCGCGCCCGCCCTGATCAAGAAGATCCTCTTCGCGCTCAAGCCCGGGCCCGAGGCCGGCCCGTTCATGGAGAAGCTCGTCGCCCACACCCGCAAGGTCGACGGCCCCACCATCGTGCAGGTCGGTTTCATCCAGCCGGACGGCCGCGTGCTCGTGGCCGAGGCCGCCCGCGGCATGACCACGCGGTTCGACCCGCGCACCTACGGCGAGTTCGTGCGCGACCCGGCCTGCGCCGGCGCGCAGATCGACGCCGCCGCGCCCGCTTCGCCGCCGCAGCGCAAGTTCGGCCCCCGTAACTGAGCGGTCTCAACGCCCGAGGTCGGCCAGGATCGTCCCGACAAGGACATCGGCGAAATGGTCCTGGGAGAAAGGGCGGGCCCGTTCCGAAAGCAGGAACGCGCGGATCCGCGCCTGGTAGCCACGGTAGGCCTCGTCGTCGATCGCGCGCAGCCGCGCGTCCAGCTCGGCGGGCGTCGCGCAGGCGCGTCCGTCGATGAAGCAGTCGGACGGGACCAGGTCGGCGATCTCGCGCGGGCCGACATAGACGGGCACGCAACCCGCGCGGAAGCAGTCGAACAGCTTCTCGGTCACATAGCCGGGGAGGTCGCGGCAATTCTCGTGGGCGAGGCAGAAGCGGGCGCGCGTGAGCAACTCGATCTTGTCGTCGACCGGCCCGCGCCAGGTGGCGTAGGGGGACTTCGCCGGCCGGAAACGGGCCAGGAGCTTGCGCAGCTGGTTGCGGACACGCCCCCAGCGGCCGGGGAGCGCGGCGGGCCGCTCCCACCCGCGGCCGAAAAGGTGGAAGTCGGCGGGCGCGTGGCGCTCATACCAATCCAAGATGCGGACGCGGGCCTGATACTGGTCGCGCGGGTCGACGACCGCGAGGGCCTTGTTCGAGGCGACGAGCACGCAGAAGAGCGGACGGGCCTCCGGTCCGTTCCACGGGCCGGTCTCGAACCGGTTCGGATACAGCAGGCGGACCGCGCGCGGGTCGTCGAGGAGCTCCCCATCCCAGGCGAACCACTTGGCGTAACGGGCGAGCGCGGCTCGATCGCGATTGAGCGGACGGATCAGCGGGTTCTCGTAAAGGTAGACATAGGCCCGGACCGAAGGGTCCTGGCGACGGCAGTTGATGTGTAGTTCGAAGGCGACCGGCCGGCCGGCGTTGACGTCGGGTGTGTTGAGCTCGATGCCGACGGCGAGGAAACGTTCCCGCAGTTTCGCGTAAGGCAGGTAGAACTCGCCGTTGTTCTCGCCGGCCCCGGGCGTGAACAGGCTGTTCTCCGCGTAATCGCGATAGAGGACGGAGGCATATCTCATAGGTGGCGCGCGGCGGCCAGTTGCCCGCTGAAATAAGCGGCCGCATAGAGCGGCCTGGCGGCCGTCGCGGCGGCGCGCTTCTTGGCGGCGAGCTCGGCGGCTGACAGCTCCGCGAACGCGCGGATCGCGGCGGCGAGGGCTGGAACGTCGCCGATCGGCTCGACGATACGGCCGACCTGGCCTTCGGACCAAGGCACGGAAGGCAGGCCGACCGGGTAAGCCACCACCGGGAGACCGCAGACCAAAGCCTCGCCGACCATCATCGGGCCGTTGTCGTTCGTCGACGGGTTGACGAAGAAATCGGCGGCTTGGTAGGCGACCGCGATGGCGGCGTCGCCCCGGCGCACGCCAAGCTCGGTATAGGTGACGTGCTTCCAACCTTCGCCCATGAGCCCGGTCTCGCCGAGGATGGCGACATGGAGCGCGACGCCTTGGGCGTCGAGCAGACGCAAGGCCTCGAGCAGCAGGCCGAAGCCTTTGTAGGTCAGGGCCGGATCGATCCCGCGGACCAGCAGGACGCGGGCCTCCGCCGGCAGGCCGAGTTCGGCGCGGGCGGCGCGCGGATCGTCGACGGGACGGAGCACGTCGAGGTCGAGCGGGATCGGGAAGACCTTCGACGGCAGACCTCCGGTGACCCAGCTTTCGCGGGCTTGGCGGGCGGACCACTCCGTCGGCGCCAGCAGCACGGCGCCGACATCGTTCCAGGCCTGCCGACGGTTCGCGGCCTGGCGGGAAGAGGCGTCCTCTTGGGTCTTCGAGCCGATGAGCGGACAGGCGCCGCAACCGGTCTGGTACTTCGGACAACCTAGGTTCGAGTGGCAGCCACCCGTCACATGGGCCATGTCGACCTGCCACAGGACGACCCGGGCGCCGAGGGCCTCGGCGATCTCGCGGACGGTTGCCGGCGTGACGAAGGCGCCGGCCCAGTGGACGACCACCAGATCCCATTGGGCGGCGCGCGCGCGGGCGTGGCGGATGATCGGCGCGGCGGGGTAGTTGGCCTCGGCGTCGAAATCGTACACGCCGACCGGCTTGAGGTGGAGGCGGCGCAGCTTCGCCCAGAAGCGCCCGAGGGCCCAGCGCGCCTTCTCGA
>JBEGOO010000103.1:0-6005 GCA_041182045.1 Verrucomicrobiota bacterium | reverse complement strand
ATGGGAGGGTGGGGAGGGCGAGGCCCTGCCAGGGGCTAGGAATAGACGGAAAGGCCTCGGAAGGGAAAGGGGAATGTGGTCCGGGGGCGGGCGGGCGCTTAAATAACTTCCCCTTGGCTCGGCTTTCCGTCTATTCCTTGGGCATGTCCTCCGTCCGCGTGCGCTTCGCGCCCAGCCCCACCGGCTTCTTCCACATCGGCAGCGCCCGCACGGCCCTGTTCAACTGGCTCTACGCCCGGCACACCGGCGGCAAGTTCATCCTGCGCATCGAGGACACCGACAAGGAGCGCAACTCCGACGCCTTCCTGAAGGTCATCCTCGATTCCATGCACTGGCTCGGGATGGATTGGGACGAAGGCCCCGTAGTCGGCGGCGACCATGGCCCGTATTTCCAGTCCCAGCGGACCGAGCTCTACCGGGCCAAGCTCAAGGAGCTGGCCGACAAGGGGCGCGCCTACGAGAAGGACGGCGCCTGGTGGCTGCGTCTCGAGGGCGCCCGCTCGACCGTCTTCGACGACCACCTCAAGAAGGAGATCGAGAAGGTCGACGCCGCGCCGATGGTGCTCGACGACCTCGTCCGCGGCCGCGTCGAGCGCGCCGAGGACCGCGACTTCGTGATCTTCCGCTCCAACGGCGAGCCGGTCTTCCACTTCGTCAACGTGGTCGACGACATCGAGATGAAGATCACGCACGTGATCCGCGGCGAGGACCACCTGTCCAACACCTCGAAGCACCTCGAGCTGTTCAAGGCCTTCGGCGTGACCCCGCCGCTCTACGCCCACATCCCGCTCATCCTCAAGACCGACGGTCCGGGCAAGATGTCCAAGCGCGACCGCGGCGCCCTCATCGAGGAATACCAGCAGCGCCGCTACCTCCCCGAGGCCGTGCGCAACTACCTCTGCCTGCTCGGCTGGACCCCCACCGACGGCCGCGAGGTGCTCCCCATCGCCGACATCATCGCGCAGTTCGAGATCGGCGCCGTGCACCAGTCCAACGCCCGGTTCGACGAGCGGAAGATGTCGCACGTCAACATGCAGACCCTTCGCGCGCTGCCCCCGGCGCAGTTCGCCGCGCTCGCCCGCCCCATCCTGGCCGAGGCCGGCACCATCGACGCCACGGTGTCGGACGAGCGCCTGCGCGAGGTCCTCGCCATCGTGCAGGAAAAGGCCGTCTCGCTCGAGCACCTGCCCGAGTTCGTGGGCTTCTTCTTCACCGACGCCTTCAAGAAGGATGAGAACGCGCTGGCGAACCTCACCAAGAAGGGCGGCGACCCGCAGGCCCGCGTGGCCGAGATCCTGCCCGCCCTCGAAGCCTGCGAGTGGACCGAGCCCGCGCTCGAGGCCGCCTTCGCCACCGTCGGCGCCGCGCTGGGCCGCAAGCCCACCGACTACTTCGCGCCCGTCCGCTTCGCCGTCTCCGGCCAGGGTGGCGGTGCCCACCTCCTCGGCGTCCTCCGCGCCCTCGGCAAGGAGAAGGTGTTGCAGAGGTTGAATGGGTGAGGGGAGGGGGAGTGGAGGGGACACGCTGGCACGGGGACACGGGGGCAAGGGGAAGACTAGAGGCTCGGAGGCTCGGAGGCACAGAGGGGAAGCTGGCCAGCTGGCAAGTTGACCAGTGGGCAAGGGGAAGATGAGAGGCTCAGAGGCTCGGAGGAACGGTTCTGGTCAACTGGTCAACCGGTCAACTGATCAACCACGGCAACCGCCGACCGAGGACGGTCAGCCCTACCGATGCAGCCTACGACCGACCGGGACGGTGGGCCTTGGTTATTTCGCGATTTCGGGGCCGCCGGTCCAGGGTTTGAGGCCGAGTGCGGCGAGGCGCGGGAGCATGAGCGCCTGGGCTTGCTGGAAGCGGGCGAAGTCCTTGCGGTCGGCGGGGGTCCAGGCCGACTCGGCGAGCGCGAGCAGGCGCGGGAAGGTGAGGAAGTCGCGGCGTTCCTGCGTGACGGCGGTCTCGGTCCAGAGGTTGGCCTGCAGGCCGACGACCCGGGCGTTCGCGGGCAGGGTGGGGCCGAGGGATTCGGGGAAGGCGTGGATCGCGCGAAGCTCGGCGAACTTGCCGGCCCAGCGACGTCCGGACTTGTGCGTGGCGTCCTGCACGAAGTCGAAGTACAGCGGGATGCGGGGGCACAGCACGATGTCGTAGCCCTTGTCCGCGGCGTCCTTGAGTCCCTGCGGCTTGTCGTGGCGCCACCAGAAGAGCAGCGTCTTGGCCTTCGGCAGGTCGAAGCGCGAAGCCTCGTCCCACAACGCCACGCGGTCCCAGTTCGGCGCCAGGTGGTCGGCCATGCGGCGCACGAACCGGCCCTCGACCTCGTCGAGCTTGGTGAACTTCTCCGCGGCCATGAGCTGCTTGACCGTGGGGAGCTTCGGCCATTGCTCCCAACCGAAGTGCACCTCGTCGCCGCCCAGGTGGATCGCCGGCGCCTTCGGGAACAACGCGCGGACCTCGGTCAGGATATCCTGCAGGAAGGCTTCCGTCGCGGGGCTGGCCGGGTCGAACGTGAAATCGGGGTACTTCGCCGAGCCGCCGCCGGAGAACTCCGGGTAGGCGCGGTTGGCCGCCGCGGCGTGGCCCGGCATGTCGATCTCCGGGATGATCGCGATCCCGCGCGCCTCGGCGTAGGCCACGATCTCGCGCACGTCGGCCTGCGAGTAGAAGGTCGCGGGAGCGGACTTGTCGGTGTGGTTGCCGAGGGCGCCGGTCGTCGTGAGCTTCGGGTACTTCTTGATCTCGAGGCGCCAGCCCGGCTCGTCGGTCAGGTGCCAGTGGAACACGTTCAGTTTCAGCAGCTCCATCGCGTCCAGCAAACGGAGCACGCCGGCCTTGCCCGTGAAATGCCGGGAGTCGTCGAGCATGTAGCCCCGGTGGCGGTAGCGCGGGGTGTCGAAGATCGTGCCGCAGGGCACGGACCAGCCGGACGGCGACGACCAGGCCAGCTGGCGCAGGGTCGTCAGCGCCGCGTTGAGCTGATCTTCCGGACCGTAGGCGAGATCGATGCCTGTCGGCTGGATGCGCAGGGTGTAGCCGAAAGTCTTGAGGCGCGAGATCCGGAGCACCGGGAGGTCCGAGGCGAAGGCCGGGCCCATCAGCGTCCGCGGCTGGCCTTGGCCATCCACGACCTTGACCGGTTGTTTCGACGCCTCGCTGACCACGCTGACCTTCAAGGTGCCGTCGGCCGCGAGGATGCGCGCCGCCTTGGCGAACTCAGCGGGTTCGGCTTCCCAGACCTTCAACTCCGTCGCCTGCAGGCGGGTCTCGCCGAGCTCGAGGGAGGCGGGGCGGGGCAGGAGCAACGGTTCGGCGGCGAACAGCGGGACGCAGGCCAGCAGCAAAGCGGACAGGAGGCGGGGCATGAGGGGTGATTAGTTTGGAAGCAGGTGGGATGGCAAGGGTGTGGAATGAGAGGTTCGGAGGCTCAGAGGTAAGCAGACGCTAAGCTGGCCAGCTGGCAAGTTGACCAGTGGGCAAGGGGAAGATCAGAGGCCCGGAGGCTCAGAAGAGGCAGTCAGGGTCAGGGACAGTGACCGTGACAGGGGAAGGATTTTTGATGGTGCCTTTTAAGATCAACTCATCGCCGACCCACCCAAACAAAAGGGGAGGCCGCAGCCTCCCCTAGGGTCGCGTTGGCGACGAGTCTCAGCGCGCGGCCTGGGGCGCGGGGATGAGGTCCTGCATCACGCCGTCGGCGGCCTGGTTGCGCTGGCGGCTCGAGATGAACTGCTTGAACTCGTTGAGCTCCTCCGGCTTCACGGCTTCCTTCGGCAGCTCGCTCTTGGCGGCGCGGATGAAGGCGTAGTCGCCGTTGTCGAGGCGGAGGCCCGGGGTGACCTTGTTGAGGCCGGCGAGTTCGATCGCCTGGAGCGTGTCCTCCTCGGAGGCGCGCACGGTGTCGGGCAGCGTGCTCATGGAGAACGGGGCCGGGGACGAAAGCTTGAGGCCCAGCGCCTTGGCGCTGTCGGCGAAGGACTTGCCCGCGGCCTGGGCGGCCTGGAGGGCCTGGCCCACGCGCAGCACCTCGGCCTTCAGCAGGCGCTGCCGCTCGGCGTCGCGCCAGTTGTCGCCGGCCAGCTTGGCCACATCCTTGAACTCGGGCAGGCGGGATTCGGTCCGCTTCACCAAGGTCAGGAAGACCACGGAGTCCTCCGTGCGGTAGACCTCGGTGCGCCATTCCTTGTCGGTCAGCTCGCCGGCGGCGCGCAGCGCCTCGGCCGGGACCTTCTCGGTGGCCGGGGCGGAACCCGCGTCGAAGGCGGGAAGGGTCTTCACGACGGCCTTGCGGCTCTTGAGCCACTCGGCGAAGGCCGGGTTGTCGGCCTTGGTGGCGTCGGTCGGGAACTTCTCGGCCAGCTCGTCGGAGACCTGCCCGGCGAGGCCCGTCACGGCGCGATCCTGGCGGATGATCTTCTCGATCTCGGCGCGCTTCGCGAGGGCCTGTTCCTTCACCTTGCCCGTCTCGAGCTTGAACTTCTCGGCCAGGTTGTAGCCATAGTTCACGATCTCGTCGTCGGTGATCGGGGCGGTGTCGGGGGTGAGGCTGGAGACCGTCACGGCGGCGACCTCCACGCGGGGCGGCAGGCGGTAGGCCTCCTTGTTCTTCTCGAAGGCCTCCTTGATCTTGGCCGCGTCGTCGGCGATGACCGGCTTGAAATCCTTGGCCGCGAACGTCGCCACGTCGGTCGTCCAGAGCGTGCGGGAGCGGTCCAGCTGGCGCTTGAGCAGGCCGGCGGTCGCGTGGCCCTTGCCCGACAACGTCGTGTAGAGCTTGTTGATGCGCCAGGTATCCTTGATGAAGGTCTCGTAACGCACGGCCGTCTCCTGCTCGTTCACGTTCAGCTGGCGGGACGCGAACGCGATGAACTTCGCCACCCCGTCGTCGGACGGCTTGCCGTCGGCGCCGGTCGCGAACATCTGGGACATCTGACGGGCGATGCGGCGGACCTCGCCCTCGGTCGGCTCGGGGATGCCCAGCTCGTCGGCCAGGTGCAGCTCGGCGATGCGCGACTGCATCGTCAGGCCCTGGGCGCGACCGAGGGAGAAGGTCTGGCAGTCGAAGTAGTAGCGCTGGCGGTTGCGGGAGTCGGTGAGGTCGACCCCCAGGTAGCGGACGGCCGAATTCGGGCCGACGGCGCCGCGGCCGGCGAAGCCGTAGCCGACGAAGGACACGACCACGATCACCAGCAGGAAGCCGAAGATGGTGCGGTGGTGCTTGGAGGTGGCGTTCTGTAGCCAGGTAATCATCGGGTCACCTTGCCGACCCCTTCGGCCCCTGTCAATCAGTCCAGCGGACCCTCCCTTGCGCTTGCGCCAGAGGGGGTTGGCCCCACTTTAACCCCGTGCCCAAGCCCATCCAGTGCATCGTCGCCGTCGCCCGCAATGGCGTCATCGGGGCGGCGGGCCGGTTGCCCTGGCACCTGCCGGAGGACCTGGCGTGGTTCTTGGAGAGTACCCGCGGGGGCATTATGATCGAGGGTCCGGCCTGTTATGCGGAGCTCGGCAAGGCCTTGGAAGGGCGGGGTACCGTCGTCGTTTCGCGCGACCCCACCAAGTCGTTCCCGGGCGCCGAGCGCGCAGCCGATCTCGCCGAGGCCTTGCGCGTGGCGCAAGCGATGCCTTGGGCCGGTCCGGTTTGGATCACCGGCGGGGAACGCATCTACGCCGAAGGCCTCCCGCTCTGCGCCAAGCTCTACATCACCCGCATTCATCGCGACTACGAAGGCGATCGCCGTTTCCCCGCCGATTGGCGGAGTCATTTCACCCGCCGCACCTTCGCGCAGGACGGCGAACACGAAGGCGTGCGGTATACGTTCGAGGTCTGGGAGAGGTAGGAGTTGAGATAGGGCTGGGGACAGGGCTTGGGCTGGTGATGGATAGCGACGAGGAATAAAAGCGGTGATCGGCCGATCATGCGCCCGTATCTCATTTGACCAGCCCCGGCCCTGGCCCTATCCCTAGACCACAGCATTTACCCCCATGCTTCTTCCCCTGCTTTTCCTGGCCGC
>JBEGOO010000102.1:0-2963 GCA_041182045.1 Verrucomicrobiota bacterium | reverse complement strand
TCGACAGGCGCTTCACCACGGTCGCGAAGTCGTCGGGGCGCGGGGCCTCGAACGCGAACTTCCCGCCGGCGACCACGCCCTCGACCTTCGCCAGGCGCAGCAGCAGGCCGCGGTGCAGCGGCTTGTCCTCGCCTTTGTTCAGGCGGCCTTTGCGCGTGGTGTCCGTGAGCGTGACCCGGCCGGAGCGGCCGTACTTGAGCTCGCCCGCGATCCGCAGGCCGGCCTCGGCCGCGTGGACGCGGATCTGGTCGCGACGGTGGAAGGGCGTGTGGGCCGTCCAGATCCGCCAGCGTCCGCAGGCCGGGCCCGCCTCGAAGCGGGTCGTGGCGACCTTGCCGTGCTTATGCGAGACGACCGCGCGGCGCTCGGCGTCGTCCATCGCCAGAGGGAGGTCGCACAGGCCGCCTTCCTCCGGTGCGTCCTCCGTGCGGGCGATGAACTCGAAGCGGAAGACGAACGCGCCCGAGCCGAGGGCCTCGCGCCAGGCGGCCAGCACCGAGGTCCGGTCGGCCAGCAGGGCGAGGCCGGCCACCTCGGGTTCGGGTCCGAAGACCGAGCCGGGCTCCTTGAGCCCGAGCCGGACCATCTCGGGTTTGCCTTGCTCGAGCTGGACGCGCAAGGCGCCGACGAGGGTGGGGGCGTTCTGCTGCCAGGGGTGGTCGTCGAAGGCGACGCCCGCGGGCTTGTCGAGCGCGACCCAGCCGGGACCGGCGGCGAGGACGTCGACGCGTACCGGCTCCTCGGCCAGCAGGCCGACGGGGAAGCCGATCGAAGCGGGGACGTCCATGTTCCGGGAACAAAAAAACCCCGGCGCCTAGGCGACGGGGTCGGTGAGGAGCCGCGGCGGCATCACTTCTTGGCGGCGGCGAGCTTCTTCGCGAGACGAGCCTTCAGGCGGTTCGCCTTGTTGCGATGGATCACGCCCGACTTGGCGGCCTTGTCGGCGGCCGAGGCGACGAGGGAGGCGGTGGCCTGCTTGGCTTCGGCGGTGAAATCCTTCACCAGGGTCTTGAGGCGGGTGCGGACCGACTTGTTGTGCTCGGCGCGACGCGCGGTCTGGCGGATGCTCTTCTGGTTAGCTTTGATGTTGGCCATGTGAGGGATTAGGGAAGCCGTGGGTACCCCCGGTAGTCAACGCGGATTTCAGGGATTCGGGCGGCAGGAGCCCTCCCGGGAGGGGGGCTTTCTACGTCCTGCTGGTGGAAGGGGTGGGATTCGAACCCACGAACAGCGAAGCTGAGAGGATTTACAGTCCCCGACCTTTAGCCACTTGGATACCCTTCCGGCCTGCAGGAAGGGCATACTTGGCAGTCCGGAGGGACTATGACAAGCGCTTTCCGTCCGTGGTTTGCGGCCGCTCCGGTGGGCCGGGTTTTGCCCTTTAAACAAAGGGGCGGCCGGGTAGGGTGGAGCCATGGAAACGGTCCCGCTCATCGTCCTGATCGACGGGGATTGCCCGATGTGCAACGCCACGGCGGCCTGGTTCGCGCAGCGCGACCCGGCTGGCCGGATGATCTTCGCCGCCAACCAAGGGACGGTCGCCCGCATCGCGGGGGAACCGCCCGGGGGCGACGCCGGGACCTTGGTCGTCTGGGAGGGGTCCCGTCGGCTGACGCGCTCGGTCGCCGTGCTCACGTTGCTCCGCCGGCTCGGCGGCGGCTGGGGCTTCCTGGCCGCGCTCGCCGGTCTCTGCCCCGTCGGGCTTCGCGACTTCGCCTACGATGCCATCGCCCGGCATCGGCGGCGTTTCCCCGGTCGGCCGGGGGCTTGTAAGCTCTTGAGCCCGCTCCACCTCGCGGAGTAATCTGGCCCCATGCACCTCCTGGGCCTTTGCCTCCTGCTCGCCGCCTCCGGCTTGGCTGGTTGCGCCTTCGTCGACGACAAGAGCCGCCAGGCCGAGGTCGATCGCCTGATGGAGGCGGACGCCGCCGAGCGCCAGGCCCGCCTGCAGGCCGAGGGCAAGCTGCGCCCGAAGGAGTTCGAGACGGTCTCGAACAAGATGGGCTGGACGCGTCCGGATGCGCGTGGTCTGCCGCCGCCCCCCACGACCGAGCAGCTCGAGAAGAAGGTGAAGGCCGCCTCCGCCCCTTGAGCTCCGCAGGCTTGCCAGCGCGCGTCCTCGCGCCACGCTCGCCCCGCCCCTGATGCGTTACGGCTATATCTTCACGCGCGTGGCCGAGATGATCCCGGTCCTGCTGATCGTCGTGGTGGCGACCTTCTTCCTCGCGCATGCCGTGCCGGGCGGCCCGTTCGAGAAGGATCGCCGCATGCCGGAGGAGGTGAAGAAACGGCTCGAGACCTATTACGGCTTGGACAAGCCGCTGCCCGCGCAGCTCGTCACGTACGTCGGCAATCTTTGCAAGGGCGACCTCGGGCCGTCGCTGAAATACCCGGGTTGGTCGGTCAACGAGGTCATCGGCTCCCGCATCCCCGTCTCGGTGCAGCTCGGCCTGTCGGCCTTGCTCATCGCCATCCTCGTCGGGATCCCCGTCGGCGTCCTCGCCGCCTCGCGACCGAACACCTGGCTCGACCGCGTGCCGATGGGCTTCACCTTGCTCGGCATCTGCATCCCCTCGTTCGTGCTCGGGCCCTTGTTCGCCTTGGTCTTCGCGCTGGGGCTCGGCTGGTTCCCGCCCTGCGGCTGGGGCTCGCCGATCCACTTCGTCCTCCCGGCCCTCACGCTCGGGCTCGTCACCGCCGCGCCCTTGGCCCGCCTGACCCGCGGCAAGGTCATCGAGGCCGGCAACCAGGATTATGTCCGCACCGCCCGGGCCAAGGGTCTGCCGGAGCGCCGCGTCTGGTTCGTCCACGCCTTGCGCAACGGCATCCTTCCGGTGGTCACCTATCTCGGACCCGCCGCCGCCGGCCTGGTCTCTGGCTCCTTCGTGGTGGAGTCGCTGTTCGACGTCCCCGGCCTCGGTCGGCTCTTCGTCTCCTCCATCATCAACCGCGACTTCACGCTG
>JBEGOO010000101.1:0-2925 GCA_041182045.1 Verrucomicrobiota bacterium | reverse complement strand
CTTTCTGACATACTTAACCCCAAGAAGGACAGCAATTTAGGCAAAATACCCCCCTCCCTCTTGGAATGAGGGTTGATTTGCCCCCCTGACCCGCTGTATCTGTGAGGTCCACCCCCTCACGGAGGACATTACCTTGGACCTTAATAAGATTAAACAAGTCGTGGATTTGATGAAGAAGTCGGACCTTTCCGAGTTCGAGATCCAGGACCAAGAATTCAAGCTGCGCATCAAGCGCGACCTCCCTGGTCGTGCCGTTGCCCCAGCCCCGGTCGCCGCGGCCCCTGCCCCGGCCCCGGTCGCTGCCGCGGCCCCCGCCCCGGTGGCTGCCGCCCCGGCCGCCGCCCCTGCCCCGGTGGCTGCCGACCCCAACGTGAAGGTGATCACCTCCCCGATGGTCGGCACCTTCTACGCCACCCCCGCCCCGGACTCCCCGAACTTCGTCGCCGTCGGTTCGCCTGTGAAGGCCGACACCGTGGTCTGCATCATCGAGGCCATGAAGGTGATGAACGAAATCCAGTCCGAACTCACCGGCACCATTGTCGAATGCCTCGTGGCGAGCGGAACCTCGGTCGAATTCGGCCAGCCCCTCTTCCGCGTGAAGGTTGGCTGATCACCGATTCCCGAGCATGAACAAAATCCTCATCGCCAATCGCGGCGAAATCGCCCTGCGCGTGATCCGCGCTTGCCGCGAGCTGGGCATCAAGACCGTCGCGGTCTACTCCCAAGCCGACGAACAGTCTTTGCACGTCCAGCTGGCCGACGAGGCCGTCTGCATCGGGCCTGGCCCCAGCAAGGACTCGTACCTTCGCGAGGACCGCATCATCTCGGCCGCCGAGATCACCAACGTCGACGCCATCCACCCGGGCTACGGCTTCCTGTCCGAGCGCGCCGGCTTCGCCGAGAAATGCGCCACGGCCAACATCAAGTTCATCGGCCCGCGTCCTGAAGCCATCCGCCTCATGGGCGACAAGGCCGTCGCCCGCCAGACCGCCGCCAAGGCCAAGGTCCCCACGGTCCCCGGCTCCGACGGTCCCGTCGACAACCAGCGCGAAGCCATCAAGGAAGCGCAGCGCATCGGCTTCCCCGTCATCATCAAGGCCGTCGCCGGTGGCGGCGGCAAGGGCATGCGCATCGTGCACAACGCCGCCGCTTTCTCCAAGGAGTTCGACAGCGCCCGCAGCGAAGCCGAGAAGGCCTTCGGCAACGGCGCGGTCTACATCGAAAAGTACATCGAACAGCCCCGCCACATCGAGTTCCAGATGCTGGCCGACGAGCACGGCAAGGTGCTCCACCTCGGTGAGCGCGACTGCTCCGTGCAGCGCCGCCACCAGAAGCTGATCGAAGAATCTCCCTCCCCTTTCCTGACCCCCAAGCTCCGCGAGGAGATGGGCAAGGTCGCCGTCCGCCTGACGGAATCCATCGGTTACCACAACGCCGGCACGATCGAGTTCCTCGTCGATCGCCACGGGAAGTTCTACTTCATGGAGATGAACACCCGCATCCAGGTGGAGCACGGCGTGACCGAAGAGGTCACCGACATCGACTTGGTGCGCCGCCAGATCCTCATCGCCTGCGGCGAGAAGCTGGAGCTCAACCAGAAGGACATCAAGATCACCGGCCACGCCATCGAGTGCCGCATCAACGCCGAAGACCCGGCCCGTAACTTCACGCCGAGCCCCGGCACGATCGGCCTGTACTACACGCCGGGCGGCCACGGCGTCCGCGTCGACTCCCATTGCTACTCGGGCTACACCATCCCGCCGAACTACGACTCGATGGTGGCCAAGCTGATCTCGGTCGGCGCGAACCGCCAGAAGGCGCTCGACCGCATGCACCGCGCCCTCAGCGAGTACATCATCCGCGGCATCCACACCACCATCCCGGTGTGCCGCGCGATCATGAAAGACCCGGTCTTCCGCCAAGGCGGCGCCACGACGAAGTACCTCGAGGACTTCTTCGAACGCACCCCGAAGGAACTCTGGTCGGCTGCGCCCCTCACCTGAGGACGCCACCCCGCTGATGAGCGCACCGTCGCGCCCCACTCCGGCCCAGACCGCGCGTCTGCGCACGGGTGGCGACCACCTGCGCTTCGCCAACAAGCTGCTGCGCTCGGCCGACGTGGCCTTCGGCCAAGGCTTCCTCGATGAGCAGGAGGAATCGCTGACGCTCATGGGCGCCGCGACCGGCCTGGCTTGGGAAAAGCTGCCGCAGTGCTTTGAGCGAGCCCTCCGCCCGGCCGAGAAGGCCCAGTTCCTCGCCCTGCTCGAGCGCCGCGTGTTTGAGCGCGTGCCGACGGCCTACCTCGTCGGCGAAGCCTGGCTGGGCGGCCTCCGCTTCCGCGTCGACGAACGGGTCATCGTGCCGCGTTCCTATTTCGTGGAGCTCATCCCCGAAGCCATCCCGCGCTGGCTCCCGCCCGTCGACCAGGTCAAGCGGGTCGCCGACGTGTGCACGGGCTCCGGCTGCCTCGCCATCCTGCTCGCGAAGCGTTTCCCGCAGGCGAAGGTGGATGCGACCGACCTCTCCGCGCCCGCCCTCGAGGTGGCCAAGCTCAACGTGGCCGACCACGGGGAGTCCAAGCGGATCAAGCTGCATGAGACCGACACGATGACGGCGCTGCTGGGCGGCCCGAAGTTCGACCTCATCCTCAGCAACCCGCCTTACGAGCCGGAAGGCATCTACCGCCGCTTACCCGCGGAGTTCAAGAAGGAGCCCAAGAACTCCTTGGTCTCCGGCAAGGACGGGCTCGACGTCATCCGCAAGCTGCTCGCCCAAGCCGCCGAACTCCTGCAGCCCCACGGCGTGCTGGTCATCGAGGTCGGCGGCCTGCGCGACGCGATGCACCAGGCTTGGCCCAAGTTGCCGATGCTCTGGTTGCCGACCGCCGACGGGCTCGACTGCGTCGTGCTGATCCAGGCGGCCGAC
>JBEGOO010000100.1:0-3237 GCA_041182045.1 Verrucomicrobiota bacterium | reverse complement strand
GTCAAGGCCGCCAAGAAGCACGGCACCATCGTCTCCTACGACCTCAACTACCGCCCTTCCCTCTGGAAGACCATCGGCGGCCTGAAGAAGGCCCAGGAGGTCAACCGCGAGATCGCGAAGTACGTCGACGTGATGATCGGCAACGAGGAGGACTTCACCGCCTCGCTCGGTTTCGAGGTCAAGGGCGTCGACCATAACATCTCCAACATCGAGACCCAGGCCTTCAAGGACATGATCGCCGAGGCCGTGAAGCAGTTCCCCAACTTCAAGGTCGCCGCGACCACGCTGCGCCGCGTGATCACCGCCACCAAGAACGACTGGAGCGCCATCTGCTGGCACGACGGCAAGTTCCACGACAGCATCCCCTTCCCCGAGCTCGAGATCCTCGACCGCGTCGGCGGCGGCGACAGCTTCGCCTCCGGCCTCATCTTCGGCTTCCTCGAGCACAACGACGCCCAGAAAGCCGTGAACTACGGCGCCGCCCACGGCGCCCTGGCCTCCACGACCCCGGGCGACACCTCGATGGTCACCCGCAAGGAAGTCGAGAAACAACTCGCCGGCGGCGGCGCCCGCGTCGTCCGCTAAACGCACCTAGCCGCCAACCGCCCCTCTCCGCTGACCGCCAACCCCTAACCGCCAACAAGATGTCCTCCCTTTTCTCCCTCCAAGGCCGCGTCGCCGTCGTCATCGGCGGCACCGGTGAACTCTGCGGCGCCATGGCCGAAGGCTTCGCCGCCGCCGGCGCGCACGTCATCCTCGTCGGCCGCGACCCGGTCAAGGCCGACGCCCGTCTGGCCAAGATCAAGGCCGCCGGCGGCTCCGGCGAATTCAAGGCCGGCGAGGCGACCAACAAGGCCGACCTCGTCCGCCTGCGCGACGAGATCCTCGCCCAGCGCGGCAAGGTGGACATTTTGGTCAACGGCGCCGGCGTCAATTCGCCCACGCCGTTCCTCGAGATCGACGAGGCCCAGCTGGATCGCATCCTGACCGTCAACGTCAAGGGCGTGGTCTTCGGCTGCCAGGTCTTCGGCGAGGCGATGGTCAAGGCCGGCGCCGGCTCGATCATCAACCTCGGCTCGGAGTCGGCCATCCTGCCGCTCTCCCGCGTCTTCACCTACTCGGCCTCCAAGGCCGCGGTGCATAACCTCTCGAAGAACCTCGCCCGCGAATGGGCCCCCAAGGGCGTCCGCGTGAACACGCTCGTGCCGGGCTTCTTCCCCGCCGAGCAGAACCGCAAGGTCCTCACCCCCGAGCGCGTGGCCTCGATCCTCGGCAAGACCCCCATGGGCCGCTTCGGCGAGGCGAAGGAACTCGTCGGCGCCTCCCTGCTCCTCGCGTCCGACGCCGGCAGTTTCATCACCGGCTCCGAGATCGTCGTCGACGGCGGCTTCGCGGCGATGTCCATCTAACCCCCGCCCCCGCGACGATGGCCTTCATGGACGACCACTTCATCCTCTCGACCGGCACGGCGCAGAAGCTGTACCACGGCGTGGCGAAGGACCAGCCGATCGTCGACTACCACTGCCACCTTAGCCAGAAGGACATCCTCGACGACCGACGCTTCGAGGACCTCACCGCCATCTGGCTCGCGGGCGACCACTACAAGTGGCGCGCCATGCGCGCCAACGGCGTCAATGAAGAGCTCATCACCGGGGCGAAGTCGACGTCCCGCGAGAAGTTCCAGGCCTGGGCCGAGACGGTCCCGGCCACGTTGCGCAATCCCCTCTTCCACTGGACGCACCTCGAGCTGCGCCGCCACTTCGGCATCCAGGAGGTCCTGGATGGTTCCACGGCCCAGAAGATCTGGGACGAGGCCAACCGCCAGCTGCGGCACGGCGACCTCACCGCCCGCGGCATCCTGAAGAAGATGAAGGTCGAAGTCGTCGGCACCACCGACGACCCGGCCGACTCCCTCGACGCCCACCTCGCGATCGCGAAGTCGGGCTGCGCCACCAAGGTCGTCCCGACCTACCGCCCGGACGCATGCCTCAAGGTCCGCCAACCCGAGCGCGTGCAGGCCTGGGCCAAGCGCCTCGCCGCCGTCACCGGCAAGGGGGCCGACACCTTCGCCGGCCTGATCGCCGGCCTGAACCAGCGCCATGACGACTTCGCCGCCGCGGGTTGCCGCGCGACGGACCACGGCCTCGACTACCTGCCCGACGCCACCTGCACCGAGGCCGAGGCCAAGGCGATCTGGGAACGCGCCATCGCGGGCCACGCCGCCTCCCTCGAGGAAGCCGAGAAGTTCACGGCCTTCATCATGCTGCACGTCGGCCGCCTCAACCACGCCAAGGGCTGGGCGACCCAGCTGCACCTCGGCGCGGTCCGCGACCCGAACCTCGGCCTGCTCAAGCGCCTCGGTTCCGACGCCGGTTGCGACACCATCGGCGACTTCCGCCAAGGGCCCGGCCTGATCCGCTGGTTCGGCACGCTCTCCGGCGAGAACGCCCTCGGCAAGGTCATCCTCTACAATCTCAACCCCGCCGACACCGCCCTCTTCGCCTGCCTCCCGGGTTCGTTCCAGGACGGCATCACGCCGGGCAAGATCCAGTACGGCTCGGGCTGGTGGTTCCTCGACCAGGAGCGCGGCATGCGCGACCAGATGAACATGCTGTCCGACCTCGGGCTGCTCAGCCGCTTCGTCGGCATGATCACCGACTCGCGTTCTTTCCTTTCGTACCCGCGTCACGAATACTTCCGCCGCATCCTGTGCGACCTCGTCGGCCAGGATGTCGAGTCCGGCCGCATCCCCGATCGCGCCGACTGGAACGAACGCCTGATCGCCGACGTCTGCTACGGTAACGCCCGCCAGTACTTCGGCTTCAAGGCCTAAGGCCTGCCGATGACGCAGGTCCGCCGCAAGTACGTGCCGCCCACCCTCTGGGCGTTGCCGTCCCGCGAGCGTAGCGGTGGCGAATCGATCCTGCTCTGGCTGGCCGTGGCCATGACGTTTGCCGCGCTAGCGGAATGCATCCTGCGACCGACCGTCCGGCACCTGACCGCCCAGGACGGCTGGTGGCTGAACATCCTACCGGCGGCGTGGTTCCTGCAGACCTGCTTGCGCGGCTACCGAGGACAGCCTTTCGACCGGACCGCCGTCACGGTCGGGCTTTTCTGCCTGCTACCCTACCTCTTCTCGCGCGCCCGAAAGGACCATGGCCTACCCGATTACCTTTGGGTCAGCCTGGTCCTATTCTGCGGGGCGTTTGCGCTGGGCATTTGGCTAGAACTTCGACG
>JBEGOO010000099.1:0-7358 GCA_041182045.1 Verrucomicrobiota bacterium | reverse complement strand
CTCTTGACCTCCCCGCCTTTGTGCGGAAGGTAGGCGCATGCCCGAAGGTACCGCCGTCCAACGCATGTTCTCCGGGATCGCCTCCCGGTACGACTTCGCGAACCGAGTGCTGAGCTTCGGTCTTTGCGTCGGTTGGCGCGAACGGCTCGTCGCCGCCGCGCAGGCCGCCCACCCGAAGTCGGTGGCGGACCTCGCCACGGGCAGCGGGGACGTGGCCTTCGCCCTGCGCCGCGAGCTCCCGGCGGACTGCGCGGTCGTCGGCTATGACTTCTGCGAACCGATGCTCGCGCTCGGGCGGGAGCGCGCGAAGCAGGCAGGGGTCGCGCTCGAGTTCAAGACCGGCGACTGCATGAACCTGCCGCTCGCGGACGACGCCTGCGACGTGGTCACCATCGCCTATGGGGTGCGCAATTTCGAGGACCGCGCGCGCGGCTTGCGTGAACTCCGCCGCGTGGTGAAACCGGGCGGCACGGTCCTGATCCTCGAATTCTCGAAGCCCGCCGCTTGGTTCGCGCCGTTCCACTTCATCCACGTCCGCCTGGTCTCCCCGGTGCTCGCGGGGCTCCTCACGGGCGACTTCGGCGCCTACCGATACCTCGGCACCAGTATCGCGGGCTTCCCCGACGCGGCGGGTCTGACCGCCGAGCTGCGCCAAGCCGGCTTCCGCGAAGTGACCCATGAAACCCTGTTTTTTGGCACCGTAGCCCTGCATCGGGCGACGCGTTGAGGCTTTCTGGGAAAAATCCTTGCCAAAAGGACGTCCGTTCCTTTGCTCAACTCCCTCATCACGGGCCCGTGGTGAAATGGATATCATTTCTGACTACGGATCAGACGTTTGGGGTTCGAATCCCTACGGGCCCACCACTTTGAGCGCCACCCGGATTAAAAACCCGGGTGGTCTGTTTGGGGCGGAATGACAGGACAGGCCGGGGATGGGGCTTGGGCCAGGGACCGGGCCGGGGACAGCTTTGATCTTAGCGTCCGGACAATCGTCCATGATAGTTCACGCCAAGACCATCACGACCCCCTGCCCTAGCCCTGGCCCAAGCCCTCACCCAAGCAGTTCTGGCTTGGGGGCCGGCATCTGGCGGCCGGAGGGATACACGAACAACCGATCCTCGAAATTACGGAGCTCGACGATGCCGTCGTGGATGGCCTGGACGTATTCCGGGTTGATCGGGACCTTCCCGCCGCCGCCCGGGGTGTCGATGATGAGCTGGGGCACCGCGTAGCCGGTGGTGTGACCGCGGAGCGCGCGGATGATGTCGATGCCCTTCTGGATCGGCGCGCGGAAATGGGTCGACCCCTCGATGAGGTCGCAGGCGTAGAGATAATACGGGCGCACCCGCATCATCAGCAGACGATGCACGAGGGACTTCATCACCTCGGGGTCGTCGTTCACGCCCGCGAGCAGGACGGACTGGTTGCCGAGCGGGACCCCGGCCAGGGACAGCCGTTCGCAGGCCGTTGCCAGTTCGCGCGTGACCTCCTTGGGGTGGTTGGTGTGGATGCTCATCCAGACCGGACCATGCTTGCGGAAGATATCGGCCAGTTCGGGCGTGATGCGCTGGGGCAGGAAGACCGGGATGCGCGAGCCGAGACGGATGAACTCGACATGCGGGATGGCGCGCAGGCGACCGAGGAGCGCGTCCAGCTTGGCGTCGGAAAGGAGCAACGGGTCGCCGCCGGAAAGCAGGACGTCGCGGATCTCAGGGTGCGCGGCGATGTACCGCAGGCCTTGCTCGAGCTCGGGATGGAAATCGTAGGCCTGGGCGTTGGAGACGAGGCGGCTGCGCGTGCAATAACGGCAATAGGCCGCGCAACGATCGGTCACCAGGAAAAGGACGCGGTCCGGGTAGCGATGCACGATGCCGGGGACGGGCATGGTCCCTTCCTCGCCGACGGGATCCGCGGATTCGCCCGGGGCGACGTACGACTCCTCGATGCGCGGGATGACCTGACGGCGGATCGGGCAGGCCGGGTCCTTGGGGTCGATGAGGTTGAAGAAGTGGGGCGTGATCGCCAACGCCAGCTTATGGGCGGCGAAAAGGCACCCCTCCCGCTCCTCCTTGGTCAGGTCGACCATCGACTCGAGCTGCGCCAGGGTCGTGATGCGGTTGCGCAGCTGCCAATGCCAGTCGTTCCAGTCCGCCGCGGGCACGTCCTTCCACCGGCCTTGGCCGGCGTGCCAGTCATCGCGTCGATCGGCGGGATACATCAGGAAGCAGCCCACCCTAGCAGGAACCGGGGCGCATGCAAACGGGGAAGTCGAATCCGGCCAACCCCCGCAAACACGACGCCCCGGAGATCCGGGGCGTCGGCGGGAAGCGGGCGGCGGGCTTACTTCTTCTCGAGCACCCACATGTTGCGGAACTCGACGGGGTCGCCGTGGAACTGCAGGCCGAGGGGCAGCTTGGCGTCGTGCTTCTTGTAGGGCGGGTTCACCTTGTGGCTGCTCGGGCCGATGTACTCGGAGTTATCCTGGACCTTGACGCTGTTCATCACGACGCTGATGCGGGCCTTCGAGACGACCTTGCCATCCTGATCGAAGCGGGGGGCGGTCCACTCCACGTCGTAGCTGTTCCACTCGCGGGAGGGGTTGCAGGCGTTGAAGAGCGGCGGCAGCTGGCCGTAGATCGCGGCGGTCATGCCGTCGGCGTAGGTCTCGGTCTTGGAGCAATCCAGCACCTGCAGCTCATAGGTGCGCATGAAGAAGATACCGCTGTTGGAATTGCCCTGCCCCTTCTTCTTCTCGTTCTTGTCGTAGCCCTCGGCGGAGCGCCATTCGACGTGCAGGGTGAGGTCGCCGAACGACTTCTTGGTGTGGATGCCGTTCTTGCGGGCGACCATCGCGCCGTCCTTGACCTCCCAGGTCACGCCCTTGGCGCCGTTGTCGGGCTCCCACTCGGCGGCGGCGTCCTTGCCATCGAAGAGCACCACGGCGCCAGCGGGGGCCGGGGTGGTCGTGCACTTCAGCTTATCCTTGTCGGCGCGGGGCGGCTGCGGACGGGTCGAGTCATGGACGTGCCACTGGGTCCCCGGGATGAGCGGGGTATCCAGGTAGCCCTCGGCGCGGAGGCCGGCGGCGGCGAGCAAGAGGAGGAAGGCGGAGGTACGCATGGGGATTCGGGGGTGGAGGTAATTTGGAAAACCGAGGGGAAAGGGAAAGGATAGAATGGGATGGTTGGAGTTTGGGCCAGGGCCAGGGACAGGGCTAGGGCCAAACAAAGAACACAGAATGCCTTTTACTGAGTAAGGAGCAAAAGCCACCCTAAGAGCCCTGCCTAAGCAGCCGATTAATTCGCACCGCGAGACAACCGCGGACGAGCAGGGACAGGGCGGGCCTGCTTGGAAGATAAGACCGGCCATGATACCCCAGCCCCAGCCCTGCCCCCAGCCCTAGCCCTTCTTCCCCCACCGCCGCCTCCCCCACCCCTCCAAATCCTTGCCCTTTGCCCTCCAAGCCCCCTAGTTTACCCCCATGTCCGCTCCGAAGCCCCGCTTCACCCTTGAGTTCGAAAAGCCCATCCGGGAACTCGAAGACAAGATCAACTCCCTCCGCGCCTCGTCCGAGAGCGCCGGCATGGATGTCACCAAGGAGGTCCGGTCCCTCGAGGCCAAGCTCGAGCAGACCCGCCGCGAGGTCTACGGCAACCTGAACCCCTGGCAGCGCGTCCAGCTGGCCCGCCACCCCCGCCGCCCCTACTCCCTGGACTACATCGGGATGCTCTTCGACGACTTCCAGGAGCTGCACGGCGACCGGCTGTTCATGGACGACGAGTCCACCGTCGGCGGGACCGCCTTCTTCGAGGGTCGCCCGGTCATGGTCATCGGCCAGCAGAAGGGCCGCGACACCAAGGAGAACCTCCGCCGCAATTTCGGCTGCCCGAACCCCGAAGGCTACCGCAAGGCCCTTCGCCTGATGAAGATGGCCAGCACCTTCGGCCTCCCGATCGTCACCTTGGTCGACACCCCGGGCGCCTTCCCGGGCATCGGCTCCGAGGAACGCCACGTGGCCGAGGCCATCGCCGTCAACCTGCGCGAGATGAGCCAGTTCGGCGTCCCCATCATCACCTTCGTCATCGGCGAAGGCGGCTCCGGCGGCGCCCTCGGCATCGCCGTCTCCAACCAGGTCTACATCCTGGAGAACGCCTACTACTCCGTCATCTCGCCCGAAGGTTGCGCCGCGATCCTCTTCAAGGACCGCGCCCACGCCCCCAAGGCGGCCGAGGCCCTGCGCCTCGACGCCCCGAACCTCCTGAAACTCGGCGTCGTCGACGGCGTCGTGAAGGAGCCCCTCGGCGGCGCCCAGGAAGACCCGGCGACCACCGGCTCGAACATCCGCAAGACCCTGCGCGAAGCCCTCGCCAGCCTCTCCAAGGCCACCCCGGAGAAGTTGATCGCGAAGCGCTACGCGAAGTTCCGCGCGATGGGCGTCTACGCCGAGTAAGCGGCCGGCCGACCTGACCAAAGCAAAGGGCGCGTGTGCACGCGCCCTTTTTCATGCCCACGCCACCGGCGTTCAGCCGCCGTTGGAGAGCAGGCGGATGTAGCGGGTGTAGGCCCGGCCCTGCTGCACGACGATGCGCTTGAAGTCGTTGGCCAAGATCTTGGTGCCGTTGGCGCTGGTGCTGGCGCTGGGCAGCGACTGCAGGAGGGCCAGTTCCTTGGCGCCTTCGGGGGTGAGCACGGTGACGGAGACCTCGACGGCGCGCAGCGAGTAAGGGAGGTAGGGCAGCTGGGTGGTGGTCGCCGCGTTGACCGAGGACAGGCCATCGGGGTAGATGCGGTCCGAATAGATGCGCAGACGACCTCCGAACTCCTCATACGGATGGGTGCCGGTGACGACGGCGGGCACGGAGGGGACGGTGGGGGCGAAGTGGATCGGGGCGGTGTCGGTGGTGGCCGCGCTGGTGCCGGTCGTGTAGGCGGCGCGATAACCAGTGCCGGAGCCGAATTTGGCGCCCTGGTCGTAGATGTCGGTCTTGTTGACCGGCAAGACCGGCCGGAGCATCAGCGAAGGGCGCTTGAGGGGGTCGGTCAGGGGCACCGGGGCGGTGACCACCGTCGTCGAGGGCGGCAAGGACGAGGTGCACCAGAGCACCAGGTTCATGGCGACGACGTTCGAGGCGAGGAAGTTGTGGTCATCGAGCGTCCAAGGCATGCCGCTGCTCGCGGAGACGGTCGTGTTGATGAGCGGTGTGCCGGCGGTGACGTACTTCTGCTGGTTGTAGTCGCCGTAATTACGCGTGCCCGGGGTGGTCGTGGACCAGTAGTCCCAGGGCGACTTCGGGGCGGCGGCGGTGGACGAGAGGATGATCGGGAGGGCGTCCGAGAAGGTCTTCTCCGAGTCGATGATGGTGCGGTAGACGCCGTAGATCTGCTGGTTGCCGGCGCCGGGGGTGTTGAACGGCGAACGCTGGCCGATGCGGTAGGCGATCGCGCAGACATCGCCCTTGAGCGGGGTGCGGACGGCCGGGGCCACGACGGGCACCGGGCTCCAGCGCGGACGATCCTGGGGCGCGGCGAAGAGCAGGATGATCGGGTGCTCGGCCGGGTTCAGATTGCCGGTGGTGACCGGGACGTTGGCGGGGGCGCCGGCGGAGGCGGAGCCGGGGAGCACGATCTCCATCCAGCAGCGGCCATCCGGCCGGATCACCGCGGTCTGGAAATCGTTCTCCAGCGCGTCGAGGACGGAGCGGGCCTCGCTCTGCGTGCTGAGGTCCGCCACGGCGCGGTCGTAGGCCTTGAAGGTGTCGGCGGCGATGGAGACGACGGCGAGCACGATGATGACCATCAGCGCCGTCGAGACCATGAGCTCGATCAGCGTGAAACCCCGGCGAAGGGGGCGCAGGAGGGCGTTGCTCATCGGTTGATGATGATGTTCTGGATGAGCAGGGGCGTCTGCTCGGCGGTCTTGAAACCGGTCGGGCCGTCCGGCGAGGTGAAGTCGTGGGGGAAGAACTCCGCGACGACCGGCAGATAGGCCAGGCCGTAGAGGCTCGGGTCGGTGGGCAAGGCGGAGCCGACGACGTAGCGGGTCGCGGAAGGCTCGGAGGTCGTGATGTCGACGGTCACGCGCTGGTTGGCGAGGAGCTTCGAGAGCGTGATCCGCACGCGCATCGGCGAGCCGATGACGTTGCGCTGGGCGGCCATGTCGGGCGTGAAGTTGTTGCCCTGGACGACGGCGACCTCCATCGAGGAGGGGTTCGAGCCGATGTCGTAGCGATCGGTCCCGGCCGTGGTCACGACGGCCTTGTCGGGGCCGACCGTGCGGCGGTCGTACACGTAGAGCCAGACGGCGTCGGCCGTGGTCTTCGCCGGAGCCAGCAGGCGATACGTCAGGTCGAAGTTCGGGGCGCCGCCGGGCGCCGGGTCGAGCGCCGGCGTCACGGTGCCGGACTGGTTGATGAACTTGGTGTTGGCCGAGCTGGTATCGCCGGCCGGGATGAAGACGATCGTGCGGGGATTGTCCAAGGCGCCGATGAGGCGGGTGACGCCGGCCAGCGCGCGGTTCGTGTCCATGATTTCGCTGACCTGGGAGAAGGTCGCGCTGAGGATGCCGACGAGCGAGAGGATCGCGAGTCCGAGGATGCCGATCGCGAGGGTGACCTCGATGAGCGAGAAGCCGCGGCGGCGGGAAGGAAGGGACGGGGTCACGGGATTACTTGTAGAGGCTGGTCGACGTGGTGGTGTCGAGTTCGTCCGGGTCGGACGTGTAGGAGACGCTGCCGTTGGGGCGCAGCGAGATGGCGGCGAACTGGTTGATGTTGTCGCAGTCGACGGCGACCTTGCCGTTGGCCTGGACGCGGGCCGAACCGGCGGCGAGGACGAGCACGACCTTGCCGAGGTGGTTCGAGGCGCCGCTGGGCTGGAGCTCGACGTAATACCAGAGCTTGCCCGCGGTGTGGGGCGCCGCGGTCAGGGCGGTCGGCTGGTTGACGGGCTCGAAGCGCATCGTGGGCGGGCTGTTGGCCGCGTCCGGGAGGCTCGAGCGGGAGTTGTCGGCGATGGCCGGCAACACGCTGCGGTGCCCCATGGCGGCGGACCAGGTGCCGGCGCCGCCGTTGGGCAGGGGCGGCGCGGTGATGGCCGCGGCCGGCGCGGAGTCCACCAGCGGCGGGATGAAGAAGATGTTGGGAGGGAGGAGCGACGGGGCTTCGGGGGCGTACCACTTGTAGTTGATGTTCGTGGTGTCGGTGATCGTCGCCGGGTCGACGCCGGCCGGGGGGATGACGCTGCCGATGGCGATGCAGAACTGGCGGAGGTGGTTCACCGGATCGGTCTCATCCTTGAGGATGAGGAGGCGATAGCGACCGCCGTAGGTGACGTTCGAGGCGAACGATCCGCGGTTCATC
>JBEGOO010000098.1:0-6539 GCA_041182045.1 Verrucomicrobiota bacterium | reverse complement strand
GCCAAACCGGCGTCCTTGAGCCGACGCAGCAAGGCCTCCCGGTGGCGGGCGACGGCCCCCTGCTCCGAGGTCTCCATGGTCCGGACGAAGCCGGCCAGCAAGGCGAGGCGGGCGCGGAGGTCGGCGGCCAGCGCGGCGCCTTCCTGCGCGCGCATCGCGACGAGCTGGTCCAGGGCGCGGGTGAAGGCGGCCTGGATGACGGTTTCGACGGTGGCGAACTCCGGCAGAGCGCCGGCCTGGCCGCGGCGGGATTCGGCGAGCTTGAGCAGGAGCTCGAGCGAAGGCGGCGTCCACGGCGTGCCGAGCGAGCGGGCGAGCGTCTCGAGTTCCGTCAGCAAACCCCGGGTCGCCTCGACATCCCACGTGGCGGCGGCGGCGCCGGCGGCCGCCTGCGTGACCCGCGCGGTGACCTTGCCGCGTTGCAACCGCGCGCGGATCCAGGCGGTGGCCGCGGATTCCAACGTGGGCCAGGCATCGGGACCATGCACCGTGACCTGCAGGTTCTTCTGGTTGACGGTGGCCAGTTCGACGGCGAGGCGGGCGCCCGGGAGGTCGAGCTCCGCGCGGCCGAAGCCGGTCATCGAGCGCGCGGCCATGGTCAGAGCTTGATCTCGGTGCCGAGGGCGCGGGCGGCGCTCCAGACATCCTTGTCCCCGCGGCCGGAAAGGTTGATCAGGACGAGGTCGCCCGGCTTGCCTTCCGCGGCGACCTTGCAGCCATGCGCGACCGCGTGGCTGGACTCGAGCGCCGGGATGATGCCTTCGGTGCGCGACAGCAGCTGGAAGGCCTCGAGGCATTCGTCGTCGGTCGCGTAGGCGAAACCGATGCGGCCGCGTTCGCGGTAGTAGGCGTGCTCCGGGCCGACCGCCGCGTAGTCGAGGCCGGCGGAGACGGAGTGCGTGCCTTCGATCTGGCCCTCGCCGTCCATCAGGATGTTCGTCATGCAGCCTTGCAGGACGCCGAGCCGGCCGCCGGCGAAACGGGCGGCGTGCTCGCCGCGCTTGATCCCGCGGCCGCCGGCCTCGACACCGGTCAGGCGCACGTCCGGCTCGTCGAGGTATTCGAAGAAGGCGCCGATCGCGTTGGAGCCCCCGCCCACGCAGGCGACGACATCGTCGGGCAGGCGGCCCTCGGCGCGCAGCATCTGCTGCTTCGATTCCATCGAGATGATGCGGTGGAAATCGCGGACCATCATCGGGTACGGGTGCGAGCCGTAGGCCGTGCCCAGGATGTAATGCGTCTCGCGGACGTTGGTGACCCAGTCGCGCATCGCCTCGTTGACGGCCTCCTTGAGCGTCCGCTGACCGGCCTCGACGCCGCGCACCTCGGCGCCCATGAGGCGCATGCGGTAGACGTTGAGGGCCTGGCGCTCCATGTCGGTCGCGCCCATGTAGATCACGCACTTCAGGCCGAAGCGGGCGCAGACGGCGGCCGTGGCGGTGCCGTGCTGGCCGGCGCCGGTCTCGGCGATGATCCGCTTCTTGCCCATGCGGCGGGCGAGGAGCGCCTGCCCGATCACATTGTTGATCTTGTGGGCGCCCGTGTGGAGCATGTCCTCGCGCTTCAGGTAGATGCGGGCGCCGCCCACGTGCTTCGTCAGCGATTCGGCGAAATAAAGCCCCGTCGGCCGGCCGGCGTAGTCGCGCAGCATGTCGGCGTACTCCTGCTGGAATGCCGAGTCGCGGCGCGCCTCGTCATAGGCCTTGGTGAGGTCCAGCAGCGGGGTCATCAGCGTCTCGGGGACGTACATCCCACCGAATTGGCCGAAACGGCCGCGGGCGTCGGGAACCTGGAAGCGCGGTTCGGTGGTCGGGATGAGGCTGGAGGCCGACATGGTGTGGTGCCGTGCATAAAGCGAGAACCTCACCGAAGGGCAAGCGACAAGGGCTTTTGCGGGATTCCTTGCCCCGGCGCGCTCCGACTCCTAAGGGTCTAGGATGCTTCGCCCGCTCTTGGTCCTGTCGTTGCTCGCCTACCTCCCCGTCTTCGCCGCCGGCGAAGAGCGCACCCCGGCGGAGGTCCGGGCCGACTTCACCTATGGTCGGGCGGTCGTGACCGGCGTCGTGGAGGGCGTGACCGAATACCTGCCGGTCAGTTCCACCGGACACATGATCCTCAGCGACAAGGCGATCAACGTGGACAAAGATCCGAACGTGACCGTCAAAGGCGTCGTCGACCGCAAAGGGCGGAGCCTGTCGCTCGACCGGGTCGCCGACGATTACCTCGTGATCATCCAGCTCGGCGCGATTCTCGCCGTCTTCGTGGCTTTCTTCGGCCGGATCGGCAAACTCCTCTCCGGCCTCACCCGCGGCGAGAAGTCCGCCGTGAGATTGGCCTCCTCCATCTTGGTCGCCTTCCTGCCCGCCGCTGGTCTCGGGTTCCTGTTTAAGGACGCGATCTCGGCCTACCTGTTCTCGGTCGAGGTCGTCGCAGCCGCCTTGGTCGCCGGCGGCCTCGCCATCCTCGTCGCCGAGAAACACCTCCCGCCCCGTGCGGCCGAGGGCGATGAGATCGCCGACCTCGGCTGGCGCGCGGCCCTCACGGTCGGCCTCTGCCAGTGTTTCGCGCTGATCCCCGGGACCAGCCGCTCGCTCTCGACCATTCTCGGCGGTCGTTTGGCCGGGCTCTCGCATGCGGCCGCGACCGAGTTCTCCTTCCTCGTCGGCCTGCTCACCCTCACGGCGGCGTCCGTCTATAAGATGTGGTCCCTCGGGCCGGCGCTCGCGCAGGTCTACCCGGCCGGTCCGGCTGGTCTCGGCCTGCTGATCGCGGCCGTGACCGCCTTCGCGTCCGTCCGCTGGCTCGTCGGCTACGTCTCGCGACATGGCTTGGGCGTGTTCGCCTGGTATCGCATCGCCCTCGGCGGGGCGATCCTGGCGGTCCTTGCCCTGCGCGCGCTGCGCTGAGCCCGCTCAGGTGCCCAGCTCGAACCCCTGGCGATAGACCCGACGGACGAAGGCGTTGGCCTGCTTGTCGTTCGTCACCTGCATCTTCTCGCCGTCCCAGAGCAGTTTCCGGTCGGGGAAGCGGATCGCGAGGTTGCCCATGAGCACCATCTCGGAGAGCGGGCCGGAGTAGTCGAAGTTCGACGAGGCGGGCGCCCCGCCCTTGCAGGCGCGCAGCCAATCCTTCTCGTGGCCGGAGTTGTTCCCCGGGATGCGCGGGATGGTCTTGGCGATCTTCTTGGCCGCCTCCCGCTGGTCGCGGTCGAGCAGGCGCGGCTTCGAGCCGTAGCAACCGCAGACGATCTTCCCCTTGTCGCCGATGAGCAGGCAACCGCCGTCGCCGTCGCCGAAAGGCATGTCGTCCTCGAGCTCCACGGGACGGGCGGGCATGAGGCCGCCATCCCACCAGGTGAGCTGGACCGGCGGCAGGTCGCCGCGGGCCGGGAAGCGGTAACGGGCGATCGACGAGCGGGGGAAGCACTCGTTCAGGACCGGGCTCTTGTGGCCGAAGTCGGCGTAGCCCGTCGAGACGTTGCCCTCGACGCTTTCGGGGTAGCGTAGTTTCAACGCCAGGAAGATCGGATCGATGATGTGGCAACCCATGTCGCCCAGCGAGCCCGTGCCGAAATCACACCAGGCGCGCCACTTTCCCGGGTGGTAGGTCGGGTGATAAGGACGCAGCGGCGCCGGGCCGCACCAGAGATCCCAGTCCATGCCCTCGGGAGGGGTGGCCTTGTCCGTCGGACGCGGGGTGTCCGAGCTCTGCGGCCAGATCGGGCGGTTGGTCCAGGCGTGGGCTTCGCGCACGTGGCCGATCAGGCCGGCCTCCAGCCATTCGCAGATCTGGCGGATGCCCTCGCCCGAATGACCTTGGTTGCCCATCTGGGTCACGACCTTGTGGGTGCGCGCGGCCTCGGTCAGGGTGCGCGCCTCGAAGACATCATGCGCGATCGGCTTCTGCACGTAGACGTGCTTGCCGCGGCGCATGCACTCCATCGCGATGTAGGCGTGCGAGTGGTCGGGCGTCGCGATGATCACGGCGTCGATATCCTTGCGCTTGTCGAGCATCACGCGGAAGTCGGTGAAGGTCTCGGCCTTCGGGAACTGCTTGATCGTCCCGGCGCAGCGCTTCAGGTCGAGGTCGCACAGGGCGACGATGTTCTCGTCGGCGCTGTTGCGCACGTTGCTGCCGCCCACGCCGCCGAAACCGATGGCGGCGACGTTGAGCTTGGAGTTCGGGGAGACCGCGGGGGTCGCGGCGTTCAGCCAAGGACGCGTCAAGGCGAAGCCGGCCGCGGCCAAACCGGTGTGACGGAGGAAACCGCGACGATCGAGGGGGGTGCTCATGGGGGTGCTTTTCCGACACCACCGCGGCCGACCGGTTCCGCCCGGTTCAACGTCCGGTCCGGGCGGGGGCGGGTGGGTCGATCCGGGGCGGGCTGGCCAGCCGACGCAAGGCCTCGGGCCGCACGCCGAATGCGTCCATGGGGAAATTCTCAAACCCCAGGTGCGACGCGGGTGAACCCGGACCGACGCGGAAATCGCCTCGCTCGGGAGCGAGGTAGCCGGGCGGGCCGGCGAGCGAATGCTTTTCTCGTCCCCCGCCCTGGGCCGCCTGGAGCTGCGCCGAGGAACGGTAAAGGTTGCGGTCGAACGCCTCGCCCCACGGCCGGTCCATGGCCTCGGTCACGGGGAAAGCGTCGACGAGGTTGCGGCCGAAGGCATCACCGCTGCGTCCATACCACGCGCGCAGATGCAGGCCGCCGTTGATGAACACGTTGTTGAGCACCTTGCGTTCATAACCTTGGTCCATCCGCAGGCCGCCGCGCAGGAAGACATTATGATGGACCAGGTAGGCGGCCGTGCCCTCGCCCAGCACGAGGTCGCGCCCCTGCTCGCTGCGCCAGCGGCAAAAGCGGATCTCCGTCGGCCGACGCGCATCCAGCGTCGGCAGCCCTGGCGCCGCCGCGACCTCGCGTTCGACGATGGCGCGATCGGCGTCCCAGTAACGATCGCGGCCCAACGCCAGCAAGGCCGTCGACTCGCCTGGTCCGGTGGAAGCGTCGCGGACATCGCAGCCTTCGATCAGGTGCCCGCCCCAGGTGCCGTCGTTCACGGTGATGGCCGGGCCGGCGCAGCCCTCGATGGTCAGGTGTCGCAGCGTGATCCCCGCCGACATCGCGAGCAGGATACCGCCCGCCCGTTCCGGTCGGCCGCAGCCTTGGATCAACAGGTCCTCCGCGACGCAGTCGGCCGGGTAGTCGGGACCGGCGGGCCCCTCCGTCCGGTCCTGATGGGCGTAGTCCGGGGTCGCGTCCGGCTTGAACAACGGCTGGCGCACGGCCTTCGTCTCGCCGACGAAGCTGAGCCCGTGGCCCGCGACCCCCTTGATGAGGGAACCTCGCACGGTCAGGCGTCGGTTATAGCCGGAGATCAGGATGGCGTTGCCGCCGAGCTGCTCGAAGGCGCACTCGGACAGGAGGCAGTCCTCGGCGCCGACGAAACGGACGGCGGCCTCGCGTCGGAAGTTGAGACCGGAGCGGAGCAACGGCTCGGGAAGCCCGCCGGCGCTCGGGGAGTTGTCGCGGAACACCAGACCCTCGAGCCGAAGCCATGCGACCGGCTGATCGCTCGACCCTTCGAAGGAGACCAGTCGGGCCAGGTTTCCGCCGGTCACCACCGCTTGCCCGCGATGACGCGCCCGGTACGTGATCGGAAAACCGTTCTCGCCCCCGTCCTGGGGTCGCAGCACCCAGGTTTCGTCGAGGCGGTAGACCCCGTCCTCCAGCCAGACGTTGACCTGCTCCTTGCCGACGCGTCCGGAGGCGCGGACGCGGTCGCGGGCGACGGCCAAGCTGGCCAGCGGGCGGTCCTCCGTTCCGATGAAGTTGTCGTTTCCCTCTGGGCTGACGAAGAAATCCAGCGCGAAGGCGCGGCCGGTCAGCAAGGCGAGGGCGAGCGTCAGACGCATGGGCGGAGGTTCCGCCGGCGACGGTTGGTCGCAACCCCTAACCCACGACTGGTCGGGGGTACTTGCATGGCGCGGGGTGCCTCCCCTCCGTCGGTCTTTCTATCTCGCTGTCAGTTTGCCTCTTAGGCCGGGGCGGACGTCCGGAGGGCCCGCACTTTGCTTTTGACTCCCCCGCCCTTTGGACGTTCATCAAGGAAACCACCACGACCCTGATGTTCAAGCGCTTCCCCGGGCTATTCACCCAAGCCATCGGCATCGACCTTGGCACGGCCAACACCCTCGTGTTCCTGAAGGACCGCGGCGTCGTCCTCCGGGAGCCCAGCGTCGTGGCGATCCGTTCCAGCACCCGCAAGCCCATCGCCGTCGGCAACGAGGCCCGCATGATGCTCGGCCGCACCCCGGGCGACATCCAGGCTCTCCGCCCGATGAAAGACGGCGTCATCGCCGACTTCGAGATCAGCGAGCACATGCTCCGCTACTTCATCGGCAAGGTCGCCCGCAAGTCCCTCTTCACGAACCTGACGGTCGTCGTGGCCGTCCCGTACGGCATCACCGCCGTCGAGCGACGCGCCGTGATGGATTCGGCCTACCGCGCCGGCGCCGACGACGTGATCACCATCCCC
>JBEGOO010000097.1:0-3137 GCA_041182045.1 Verrucomicrobiota bacterium | reverse complement strand
CGAAGTGAACGGATAACTCCACCCAAAAGGGACAGGGTCAGGGAAAGGATCAGGGGAAGGAAAGATTCGTGAGGCCCTTCACTTCCGGCCTGTCGTGCAAGATCACGATAAAGCTGCGTAGATTCCTGTCCCTGCCCCTGTCCCTGTCCCTACTCCCTATTTCCCACTCCCTACTCCCTCACCCCGACTTCCCTCTCGCCCTCCTCCCCTTTCCTCCCTCTGCTCCCACCATGACTTCCGCGGAATCCTTCGACGGCCCCAAGATCGGCGACACCCTGGACGGCCAGACGCTGGTCGCCGTCGGCATCGATTTCACGTTCACGGAGGTGCATCCCGACCACGAGGCGGCGTTCAAGTCGCTCGACCAGTGGATGAGCGGGATCCGCCTCTACGAGCTCGAGGACGCCTTCGACCTCGACGCGGTGCTGTGGGACGAACTGCTCGACTGCGGTTACGAGGTCGGCGAGGGCGAGGTCGACGGCGAGACCCCCGACAAGCCGGTGGTGACGGTGTACGACGTGTGGGTCGACGCCGCGAACCCCCGCGGTCCGCTCGCGGCCGCCGAGGCACGTCTGACCGAGCTGAAGGCGATCGCGGCGGACCTGCTCCCGGTGGGCCTGCGCGGCGCGGTGGCCTCGCACGAGACCCCGCTGGAGACGCTCAAGCTCATCGCCCAGCTGGCGGAATAACCGCCGCGGCCAGCCCAGTCCGGCGTTGCCACCCCGGGGCCGCGGGCTTTGCCTTGGACCGTACCGCCATGTCCCCCCAAGAGCTCAAGCAGACGATCTCCCACGGCCTGCTCTCCTTCCCGATCACCGACTTCGCGGCGAACGGCGATTTCCGTGCCGACACCTACGCGAAGCGCCTCGAGTGGCTGGCCCCCTACGGCGCCACCGCGCTCTTCGCCGCCGGCGGCACCGGTGAGTTCTTCTCCCTCGAGCCCAAGGAATACTCGCAGGTCATCCGCACCGCCGTCGACACCTGCGCCGGGGTCGTCCCGATCCTCGCCGGGGCCGGCGGCCCGACCCGCGTGGCCATCCAATACGCCCTGGAAGCCGAGCGTCTCGGCGCCAAGGGCATCCTGCTCCTCCCGCACTACCTCTCCGAGGCCAACCAGGACGGCGTCGCCGCGCACGTCGAGCAAGTCTGCAAAGCGGTCAAGATCGGCGTCGTCGTCTACAACCGCAACGTCTGCCGCCTGCAGGCGCACCACCTGGAGAAGCTCGCCGCCGCCTGCCCCAACCTCATCGGCTACAAGGACGGCCTCGGCGAGATCGAGCTCATGGTCTCCATCCGCCGCCGGCTCGGCGACCGCTTCAGCTACCTCGGCGGCCTGCCCACCGCGGAGGTCTACGCCAGCGCCTACAAGGCCATGGGCGTGCCCGTCTACTCCTCGGCCGTGTTCAACTTCATCCCGAAGACCGCCATGGAGTTCTACCGCGCCGTCGCGGCCGACGACCACGCCACGGTGAACCGCCTGCTGGACACCTTCTTCCTGCCTTACCTCGAGCTGCGCAACCTCAGCGCCGGCTACGCCGTCAGCATCATCAAGGCCGGCGCCCGGATCGTCGGCCACGACGCCGGCCCCGTCCGCCCGCCGCTGCTTGACCTCAAGGCCGCCGAGAGCGAGCGTCTCGCCGCGCTCATCGCCAAGCTCGGCCCGCAGTAAGCGACCCTCATGAAGGAACCCACCGCAGCCCCCGCCCCCGACGCCCTCGCGTCGGCGGTGCGCAAGGTGCTGCGGCGCGTGCTGCCGCTCTTCGTCGTGATGTTCATCGTGAACTACATCGACCGGGTGAACGTCAGCTTCATCAAGGACCAGCTGCGCGACCAGCTCGGCATCGGCGACCTGGCCTACGGCTTCGGCGCGGGCCTGTTCTTCTGGGGCTACGCGCTCCTCGAGGTGCCCTCCAACCTCGCCCTCGAGCGGTTCGGCGCCCGGCGCTGGCTCACGATCATCGCACTCGCCTGGGGCGCGCTGGCGACCGCCCTGGCGTTCGTGCGCGGGGAATATGAATTCTACGCGCTGCGTTTCGCGCTCGGCGCGGCCGAGGCCGGCTTCTTCCCGGGGGTCGTCTACTACTTCACGCGCTGGCTGCCGGCCGCCGCCCGCGGCCAGGCGATGGCGGTCTTCCTGAGCGGCTCGGCCATCGCCACCATCCTCTCCGGACCGCTGTCCGCCTACCTCCTCCAACTCCACCCGCCCGGCCTGCAACCCTGGCAAGCGATGATCCTCCTCGAGGGCGGCTTCTCGATGCTCATGGCCGGCGTGCTCTGGCTGGTGCTCGACGACTCCCCGGCCTCGGCCAGTTGGCTGCGCCCCGCCGAACAGACGGCGCTGGCGTCGACCCTGGCCGCGGAACAAGCGGCGGCCACCCGCGGCCCCGGCGTCGACAAGTGGACGTTGCTGGCCTCCGACGCGGTGCTCGGCTTCTGCGGCGTCTACTTCGCCATCCAGCTGACCATCTACGCGGTGACGTTCTGGCTGCCGAGCATCATCAAGGAGATGCTCGCGACGCCCGGGCCCCACGGCGGCCTCCTTGGCGCCACCGAATCGCTGGTGCGGAGCCTGGGCTACACCGACCCCAAGGCCGTGACCGAAATGACGGCCGGCTGCCTGAACTCGCTGCCGTGGATCGTCTCGATCGGCGGGATGATCCTCGCCGCCCGCGCCGCCGCCCGTTGGAAAAACCAGGAAGCCTGGGTCGCGGCCGCGCTCACCGTCGCCGGCCTCGGCATGCTGGTCGCCGGCGCCTCCGCGCCCGCGGTCGCCTTCGGCGCCATCTGCTTCGCCGCGCTCGGCTTCAAGTCGGCCGCCTCGCTCTTCTGGCCGATCCCGCAACGCGCGCTCGACCCCCGCGTGGCCGCGGCGGGCATCGCGCTGATCAACTCGCTCGGCAACCTCGGCGGCTGGGCCGCGCCCACCGCCTTCGGCTGGATCAAACAAGCGACCGGCAGCGTGCAAGGCGGCCTCTACGGGCTCGCCTTCACCTCCCTGCTCACGGCCGCCCTCGTCTTCCGCCTCCGCCCCCGTCCCCTTTCCCGATGACCTGCCCCACCCTCCGCAGCCTCCGCGTCGTGCCCGTCGCCGGCGACGACAGCATGCTCCTGAACCTCAGCGGCGCCCATGGCCCGAG
>JBEGOO010000096.1:0-4033 GCA_041182045.1 Verrucomicrobiota bacterium | reverse complement strand
CGGGGATGGTCACCTTGAACTTGGAGTCCAGCCGGCGCATGCCGCCGCCGTCGTCGTTGGCGATCAGCTCGGCGCCCGTCGCGGTCGTGAGCTTCACCGTCGGGTCGAGCGGGGAACCGAGCGACTGCGCGAAGCACTGGCCTTCCAGCACCTGCCCCTTCTTGAAGGTCAGTTTGAAGTGATCCACGTCGCCGGGCTGGCCGATCACGCCGTTCAGGGCGTAGGCGTCGGCCGGCGGGGCCACGTTGGCGGCGTCGCGGTCGTCGTTGGGCTCGGTCTCGAGGAAATTGTCGATGTTCGAGAGGCGGAAGACGTTGCCCGAAGGGGCGGAAGCCTGCGTGCGGGCGAACAGCTGGAAGTCCTCGCGCGGCTCGGCCGGCAACGTCACCTCCTCCGCGAAGGATTCCTTCGCCGAGACGAAGTTGACCGTGAGTTTTGAGCCGACGCGGCCGCCGGCGGGGTAGAGCGCGTCGGGGCGGGGGTAGCCGCCGACATGGAGCCGGTAGAAGGAGCTGCCGCTCCCGCGGTAGGAGGACTCGCGCACCATCACGTAATAGTCGCCGTCGTACTCGGCCACGAAGGAGCAGTAGCCGTCCTGACGATGCAGGATGGTGTCGTCGGAGAAAGCCTTCTCGAAGCGGTCCTTGTCGAGGATGGCGATGTACGGGTCGAACACGCCGTAACCGAGCCGCAGGCCGTCGACCTCGAGGCTCAGGCGCTGCCCCTTGCGCATCGGCACCTTGAAGTAGTCGACGTCCTCGGACTGGACGACGCCCTCGATGGTCTGGTCGAGCGCGATGGGCTGGGCGCGGGCGAAATCGTCGTTGGGCTCCTTCTCCTCCACGTTGGGGAACGGGCTGACGAAGAACTGGCGGGCGTGGGAGAGACCCGACTTCGTGCGCACCCGGACCAGGTGGTTGCCGAGCGGGACGTCCGGCCCGATGGCGAGGGTCAGCTCGACCTTGCCGGCGGCGGCGCTCTGGACGCCCTTGACCTGGAAGCCCGGCGTGAAGAACAGCAGGTCCTCGAAATCGGCGAGCCGGGCGCCGGCCAGGGTCACCTTGACCTCGGAACCGCGCTGGCCGCCGTTGGGCTTGGTGCCGGTGAAATCAGGGTAGGCCGCCCGGGCGACCGCGATGGTCAGCAGGAGCAGCGCGAGGAGGCGGGCGGGCATGGCGCGCGGAGGCGGCTCAGGCGAGCCAATCGGTCATGACGCGACCGCCGTTGACGATGTCGACCGGCCGGCCGCCGTCGGAGACGATGCGCTTCTCGGCGTTGATGCCGAGCACGCGGTACATCGTCTTGGCGAGGTCCTCGGGACCCACCGGATCGCGGTCGGGCTCGCCGCCGAGGGCGTCGGAGGCGCCGTGGACGTAGCCTTCCTTGACGCCGCCGCCGGCCATCGCGACGGAGAAGACGCGCGGCCAGTGGTCGCGGCCGTTGGTCCCGTTGAGCTTCGGCGTGCGGCCGAACTCGGAGCTGACGAGGACGAGCGTGCGCTTGAGCAGGCCGCGGTCGGCGAGGTCGGTGATGAGACGGGCGAAGGCCTGGTCGAACTGCGAGGCCTGGTTCTCGAAGCCACCCTTGATGTTGGAGTGGTGGTCCCAGCCGCCGAAGGTCACGGAGACCATGCGGACGCCGGACTCGACGAGGCGGCGGGCGAGGAGGAAGCGCTGGCCCGCGGTGTTGCGGCCGTACTCGTCGCGGAGCTTGTCCGGCTCCTGCGAGAGGTCGAAGGCCTGGCGGGCCTTGGCGCTGCTCACGAGGCCGTACGCCGCCTGCTGGAAGCTGTCCATCGCGCCGATGGCGTCGGATTTCTCGGTGGCGCGGAAATGCTCGTCGACGGCGGAGAGCAGCCCGCGGCGGCGGTCGAAGCGGGTCGGGGCGATGTCCTTCGGGGCGAGCAGGTCGCGCACGGTGAAACCCTTGTCGGCCGGGTCGCTGCCGAGCGCGAAGGGACCGTAGGCGCTGCTCATGTACCCCGTGCCCTGCTCGGGGATGCTCTGGCTGGGGACGACGACGTAGGGCGGCAGGTTGTTGCGGGAGCCCTGCTCATGGGAGATCACGGAACCGAAGCTGGGGAACTTGATCGCCGGGCTGGGCCGGTAGCCGGTGAACATGTTGTGCGTGCCGCGCTCGTGCGCCGCCTCGCCATGGGTCATGGAGCGGACGACGGTCAGCTTGTTCATGATCTTGGCGATGTTGACGAACTTCTCGCCGACGTACTCCCCGGGGACGGAGGTCTTGATGGGGGTGAACGGCCCGCGGTATTCCGGCGCCGCGAACGGCTTCGGGTCCCACGACTCATGCTGCGCCATGCCGCCCGGCAGGTAGACGTGGATGACGGCGTCGGCGAGGGCGTCGAACGTCTCGACCTTGGGCAGCTCGAGGGCCTGCAGACGGAGCATGCCGGGCAAGGTGAGCCCGAGGGTGCCGAACATGCCGACCTGGAGGAACTCGCGGCGCCCCCAGCCGGCGGAAAGCCCGGGGTGGTTGCCTTGGCAATGGCGGTGCATCTTCATGACGGGGTGGGGTTGCGTTGGAGACAGGTCTAACGGCCCGGGGTTGCCATAAAAATAACAAAATTAAGTCGGTGACGGCGGGAGGCCCTCCCCGGGCCGGGCCGGAACCCCCGACCGAGGTAATCTACCTTTTGACAAGCCCCCCTCCCCCCCCTAGGAAAAGGCTTCAAGCCCGCCATGACCCACCCCACCCCTGAAGAAAAACCCGGCGAGGACCCGAAAGCCCTGACCTGGGGCTTCCGCGTCGTCCTCCTGTCCTCGGCCCTCTACATCGCCGGGTGCTCGGCCTATTTCTCGGTCCTCGGCCTGGGCCAGCTCTTCACCGGGTCCGAGGGGCCGGTCATGATCATGGCCGCCTCCCTGGAGGTCGGCAAACTGGTCGCCGCCTCCTTCCTCTACCGCTACTGGCACCTGATCAACGGGGTCCTGCGCTTCTACCTCACCCTCGCGGTCCTGGTGCTCATCGCCATCACCTCCCTCGGCAACTACGGCTTCCTCGCCCGGGCCTACGAGAAGACCGCCACGACCATCGCCCGCAACGAGGCGGAGATCGCCGCGCTCGAGAAGACCATCGCCGATAGCCAGCGCGAGATCGATGACGCCCGCGGCAAGACCGTCCGCGTCAACACCGCGAGCCGCGAGGACATCGCCAAGCTGCAAGGTCGCCTGACCCAGGCCGGCGAGACCCTCGCCCAGTCCTTGGCCCGCCTGCAGGAGCAGCGCAAGGCCCTCGACGCCCGCCGCGCCCAGGAAGTCGTCGCCCCGGCCCAGCGCGCCGGCGAGCTCGGCGCCACCTTGGCGAAGAGCATCGCCGCCGAGGAGGCCGCCGTCGCCAAGGGCATCGCCGCCGAGGAGACCGCCGTCGCCGGTCTCAACGAGCGTCTCAAGGTGCTCGACCAGGCGGTCGCCGCCTACACCGCCCAGGGCACCACCAGCAGCTACCTCTTCTTCGAGAAGGACAACGTGAAGAAAGGCCAGGAACTGCGCGAGCAGCAGAAGCCCGAGCGCGACGCCATCCTCGCCAAGCTCGGCGAATCCACCGCCGCCGTCGCCCGCCTCCGCGCCGACGGCGCCGCCCGCGTCGAGCGCCTGCGCGCCGAGCAGGCCCGCGTGAACGCCGACGCCGCCAAGGAGGCCGGCCTGCTCCGCGACCAGTTCAAGGGCGAGCTGGGCCGCCTCGACGCCGAGGAGAAGGCCCTCCGCAAGTCGGGCGAGGAAGGCATCGCCACCCTCGAGAAGCAGCTCACCGCCCTGCAGGAGCAGGGCCAGACCAAGACCGGCCTGACCGAAGCCGAGGTCGAGGCCCTCTACAAGCAGAACCGGGCGCGCACCGAGCAGATCCACAAGCTGCGCGACCAGATCGCCGCCACGGACATCGGCTCCTACCGCTTCGTCGCCCGCGCGTTCGACGCCGAGGCCACCGACGTGGTCAAGTGGCTGATGCTCGCGCTCGTCGCGGTCTTCGACCCGCTCGCCGTGACGCTCGTCGTCGCCTTCAACATGGCCATGAC
>JBEGOO010000095.1:0-9512 GCA_041182045.1 Verrucomicrobiota bacterium | reverse complement strand
GCTCGCCATCGGCGCGCGGAAGGTTCGGGCGTTCGATGTCGGGGCGCTCGATCGTCTGACCGCGGCCGGGCTGCGGCTGGCCGGGTTGCGACGGAAGCGGGACCAGCAGGTAGGCGCCGGGCGGCAGGCCCTGCGGCAGCGGGATGACGACCGGCTGGTTGCCCGGGGGCTGGCCGGCGGGGCGACGTTCCCCGCGCGACTCGGGCGCGCGTTCCGGGCGAGGGCCTTCCGGTTGGTCGGCGGCGATGGCGAGGGCGGAGCAAAGCGCGAGCAGGAGCGAAGCGGGGATCTTCATGGTGAGGATGAAACAACCCTGCGGCCGGGAAGTTGCAAGTCCGCCCCGCCGGGCCGGTTTCTCCGGTTGTGCCCCGGCCGCGATGGCCCCAGTTTCCCCGCCATGCCCCGCCTCGCCCTGCTCCTGCTTGCCGGCGCGCTCAGCCTGCGCGCCGACGATGTCCGCGACGGACCGCTCAAGGACCTCAACGGCTACTTCCCCCTGCGGGCCGACACCTCCCCCGCGACGCTCCGGACGATGCGCGCCGATGTCGCGATCGCGCTCGGCCTGCATCCCTCGCCGCCGCGGCTCCCGCTCAACCCAGTCATCCACGGGCGCATCGACCAAGGGGAATACACGATCGACAAGGTCTACTTCGAGAGCGCGCCGGGCTTCTTCGTGACCGGCAACCTCTACCGCCCCAAGCACGTCGCGGGTCGCATCCCCGCGGTGCTCTTCGCCCATGGCCACTGGAAGGACGCGCGCTTCCTGAACCAGCCTCCCGATTATGTGCGCCAGGAGATCGCGACCGGGCAGGAGGTCTTCGTCGAAGGCGGCAGGAGCCGCTTCCAGTCGATGTGCGTCCAGCTCGCGCGGATGGGCTGCCTGGTGTGGCAGTGGGACAGCCTGAGCGATTCGGATTCGGTCCAGCTGCCCGAATCGCTCGTGCATCGCTTCGCGAAACAACGGCCGGAGATGAACCGCGCCGAGGGCTGGGGTCTCTACAGCCCGCAGGCCGAGGCCCGCCTGCAGAGCGTCATGGGGCTCCAGACCTGGAACAACCTCCGCTCGCTCGATTTCGTGCTGGGCCTGCCCGAGGTCGACCCGACCCGCGTGGCCATCACCGGCGCGAGCGGCGGCGGCACGCAGTCGATGATCCTGGCCGCCCTCGACGACCGGATCGCCCTATCCTTCCCGGCCGTCATGGTGTCCACCGGGATGCAGGGCGGCTGCACCTGCGAGAACGCCTCCCTGCTGCGGCTCGACCGCGGCAACGTCGACTTCGCCGCGCTGTTCGCGCCGAAGCCGCAGGGGATGACGACCGCGAACGACTGGACCAAGCAGATGGCGACGAAGGGCTTCCCCGAGCTTCGGGCCTACTACGAGCGCCTGGGCGCCGGCGACCGGGTGATGCTGCATCGCGACGAGACGTCGCCGCACAACTACAACCGCGCGGCCCGCGCGGCCTTCTACGACTGGTTGAACCGCCACTTCCGGCTGGGCCTCGCCACGCCCATCGTGGAACGCGACTACCGGGTGCTGGGCAAGGCCGAGCTGACGGTCTGGGACGCGGCGCACCCGGCGCCCGCGGCGGCCAACCCGGACTTCGAACGCGGCCTGCTGCGCTGGTTCGACGCGGAGGCGACGAAGGCGCTCCGGGCCGACCGGCGCGAGGGCGGCGAGGCCCTGGCGACCGGCTGGCGCTCCTTGGCGCGGCCCCGCGCGACCGGCGCGGTCACGTTCGTCGACCCCTCGACCCAGTGGCGCTCGACGCACTTCGAGATCAAAGGCACCCTCCGCGACCTGCGCGGCGAGCAGGTCGCGATCGAATGGCTGCACCCGGTCAACGCACGCGGCGACGCCGTGATCTGGCTCGACCCGGCCGGCCAGGCGGGCCTCCGCGACGAAAGCCGGCGACTGCGCCCGGCGGTGCAACGGCTGCTCGAAGCCGGCGTCGCGGTGGTCGGCGCCGACCTGTACCTGCAAGCGGGCGGTCAGCCGTCCGCGCCGACCCGCAAGGTGAAGGAGCCGCGCGAGGTGGCCGCCTACACGTTCGGCTACAACGAATGCCTCGCCGTGCAACGCGCCCACGACATCCGCCTGCTCCGCGACTACCTCCGTCAACCCGCCCTCGGCGAGGGCCTGCCGACCTTGGGCGGCAAGGTCGGCGTGGTCGCGCGGGGCTGGACGGCGCCGCTCGCCGCGATGGCGGCGATCGACCTCGCGGGGACGCCGCTGGCCCTCGACCCGGAAGGCTTCCGCTTCGCCGCGTTGACCGACTTCCGCCACCCGATGTTCGTGCCGGGCGCCGTGAGATACCTCGATGTGCCCGGCCTGCTGGCGGCGCTCCCGGTCGCGACCCCCCTGTGGCTCGCCGACGATGCCGCGGCCGCGGAGCTCGGAGCCCGGCCGGGACTGCAGGTCGACGCGGGCCCGCCGGCGGGACGCCTGGACCGCGCGGTGGATTGGTTGCTGCGCTGAACCCCGCCGTGCTTTGCCGCTTTCCATGCGGACCGCGCCCTGCCACCCTGTCGCCATGTCCCCCTTCCCTCTCTCCGGCCTCGCGGACGAAGCGGCCGACGACATCGTCGGGCAGGTCGCCGCGCAACGGACGCTCGGCTGGTCGGCGATCGAATTGCGTCTGCTCGACGGGCGCCAGGTGTGCTCGGCCGCCGTGTCCGACGACGCGTTCGCCCGGGCGATGGACACGATCGAGGCCGCGGGCCTGCGGGTGAGCAGCTTCGGCTCCGCGATCGGCAACTGGAGCCGGCCCATCACGGGCGACTTCGCGACCGACCTGGCGGACCTGCGCGTGCTGATCCCGCGACTGCGGCGCGCCGGGACCCGCCTCGTCCGCACGATGGGCTGGATGCAGGCGGGCGTCCCGGACCGCGAGTGGCGCGAGGAGGGCCTGCGCCGTTACCGCGAGATGGCGAAATGGGCGGCGGACGGCGACATCGTGCTGCTCTTCGAGAACTGCGAGGGCTGGGCCGGCGCGACGCCCGCGAACGCGCGCGCCTTCCTCGAGGAGCTCGACCACCCGCACGTCCGCTACCTCTTCGACATCGGCAACACCGCCTCCTACGGCCAGGACACGTTGGAGTTCTACCGGGCCGTGCGTCCGTTCATCGCCTACGTGCACGTGAAGGACTGCCGCCGGGCGCCCGGCGGCGGCAAGAGCGACGCCTTCACCTACCCGGGCCAGGGCGACGCGCACGTCCGCGAGGTGCTGGCCGATCTGCTGGCTTCCGGCTATACCGCCGGCCTGACGATCGAGCCGCACGTGGCCAAGATCGTGCACCTGGGCGCCGAGGCCACGCAGGCCGGCCCGGAGGAACGTTTCCGCTCCTACGTGCGCTACGGGCGCGAGCTGGAGCAGTTGCTCGCCGGCCTGCCGAAGCGCGCATGAAAAGGCCCCCGGCACGCGCCGGAGGCCCGCTCGTCGGCTGACCGAAGCCTTACTTCGCGGGGCTGGCGGCCCAGATCTTCACGTCGTCGATGCAGCCATCCTTGCCGGCCACGCCGAACTCGAAGCGCGACTTGGTCGCGTGGGCGATGCCCGAGGACTTCAGGTAGGCGACGGGGGTGCCGTCCACGACCAGGCGCATCTCCTCGCCGACGGTCTCGACGGTCACGGCGATCCACTTGCCTTCGGCGAGCGCCTGCTTGACCGGGAAGGTCGCCTGGCGACCGACGAGCAGCTTGGCGACCTCGGCCTTCTTGGCGGGGTCGTTCTTCATCTCGTAGATGTCGTTGCGCATGTTGCCGTCCTTCTCGTCGATGATGGTCGCGGAGAAGGTCTTGTCCTTCGGGTTGAAGCGCAGCTGGGCGCGACAGATGTGGCCGTAGTGGCAGCCCGTGTACTTGCGGTCGTCGAGCTCGACGTCGATCATGGTCGCGCCGTCGAAGCGGACCTTGAGTTCGATGACGCTGTCCTTGGTCGGAACCTCGAGGCCGTGCACCGCGGCGTGCGGGGTCACCGCCGGCTTGCCGTCGGCGGCGGGGATGGCCTTGTCGCGTGTCTGGGTGCCCTTGAGCACGCCGTCGGCGACCGTGAAGGTCGGGACGACCTTGACCCAGCGCTTGTCGGGCTCGCCCTTCCCTTCGAAGTCGTCGGAGAAGAGCAGCTCGCCCTTCTTGGCGATGGACTCCGCGGGGATCGCGGGGAGCTTAGGGGCGGCGGGCTTCGGGGCGTCGGCGGCGCAGAGACCGGCGACCAGGAGGAGCGGGAGCAGGGAACGCATAGGATGGGGGTCCGCCCTACTTAGGAGGAAACCAGGCCGAAGGGAAGAAGAGACGTTTTAGGGCTGGGGCCGGGGCTAGGGCCAGGGCGTGGGCTTGGGCCAGGATTCCAATCCAGAACACGCAGTTCAGAAGGAAACCTGACGCCGTCAAAGAGCTCGGCGCACCCCTGTACTCTGCCCCTGTCCCTAGCCCTGTCCCTGGCCCTTCCTCACCGCTTACCTCGGTCCACCCTGCCGACGGGTACCGGGGCGACCGAACGGGCGGTACCGACCTTGGGCCGCCTGCTGGCCGCCGAAGCGACCACCCTGCGGGTGCTGGTGACCTTCCTGGGAATGCTGGGGACGACCGCCGCGAGCACGCGGGTCGACCTCGCGCTGGAAGTCCTCCGGCGTGCGGGCCGGGGCCTGCTGGGTGTAATCGAAACCAGGCAGCTTGCCGCAATGGAGATGCTTGCCGACGATCCGCTCGAGGCGTCGCAGCTCGGAATAATCCTCGCGGGTGATGAAGGTGATGGCGGTGCCCGTCGCGAGCGCGCGGCCGGTGCGGCCGATGCGGTGGACGTAATCCTCGAGCGCGTCGGGGAAGTCGAAGTTCACCACGTGGGAGATGCCGTCGACGTCGATGCCGCGGGAGGCGATGTCGGTGGCGACCAGGACGCGGATCTCGCCGTTCTTGAACGCCTGCAGGGCGCGCTGACGCTGGCTCTGCGAGCGGTTGGCGTGGATCGCGGCGCACGGGATGTCGGCGCCGGCGAGCTTGCGGCAGATGCGGTCCGCGCCGTGCTTGGTGCGGGCGAAGACGAGCACCGTCTCCATCTTCATCTCCGGGTTGGCCAGGAGGTGGTGCAGCATGACTTGCTTGAGGGCGCCGGGGCACTCGAAGAGCAGCTGGGTGACGGTCTCGGCCGGGTTGGAGCGACGGCCGATCTCGAGGATCTTGGGCGAGCGCTGGAACTGCGAGGTCAGCGCCTCGATCTCGCGGGAGAGCGTGGCGGAGAAGAGCAGCGTCTGGCGTTCCTTCGGGAGCGCGCGGACGATGGTGTTGATCGCGGGCAGGAAGCCCATGTCGAGCATGCGGTCGGCCTCGTCGAGCACGAGGTACTCGAGGGCGCCGAAGTTGCCGTGCCCCTGGCGACCCAGGTCCAGCAGGCGCCCCGGGGTGGCCACGAGGATGTCGCAACCCGCGCGGAGGGCGGCGATCTGCGGGCGTTCGCCGACGCCGCCGTAGCAGGTGGCGACGGACAGGCCGGCGTACCGGGAATAGGCGTTCACGTTCTCGGCGATCTGGACGACGAGCTCGCGGGTCGGGGCCAGGATGAGGCAGCGGACCAGGCCGCGATGGGCGCCGGACTTGGTGCGCAGCAGCTTGGTGATCAGCGGGAGGGTGAAAGCGGCCGTCTTGCCGGTGCCGGTCTGGGCGATCCCGATGACGTCGGTGCCCTCGAGGATGACGGGGATGGTCGCCTTCTGGATGGGCGTCGGCTCCGTGTAACCCTGGTCGGCCACGGCCTTCAGGATGGCGGCATCAAGGCCGAGAGATTCAAAAGACATCGCCGGAAAGTGAGTGGGTGAAATGAAAAGGGCGAGAAGAATAGGGAAAACGGAAGGAATAAGGGTGGATAGCGGTTAGCGGTTGGCGGTTGGTGGGTAGCGGGTGGGGTTGTGCCTGGCCGAGGGCTGGCTGACCTAGACCTGCCTCCGCAATGCCCGCCGTAACCACCGCCACCTTGGCCGTTTCCGTTTCCCAGCGTTGCACTCCCCGCCCCGCCCGCCTAGGAAACGGCACCCCACCATGAGTCTCTTCGCCCGCAAAAGCATCCCGGAACTCCAGCGCGAGGCCGCCGCGAGCGGCGAAGGCACCCTCAAGCGTTCGCTCTCCGCGACCAACCTCGTGATGATCGGCATCGGCGGCATCATCGGCGCCGGCATCTTCGTGCTCACCGGCCACGCCGCCGCCGACCACGCCGGCCCGGCGGTCGTGCTCTCCTTCGTGCTCAGCGGCATCACCTGCGCGCTCGCGGGCCTCTGCTACTCCGAGATGGCCGCGGCCGTGCCCGTCGCCGGCAGCGCCTACACCTACGCCTACGCCACCCTCGGCGAACTCATGGCCTGGATCATCGGCTGGGACCTCGCCCTCGAGTACGGCGTCGGCGCCGTGACGGTCGCGGTCGGCTGGGCCGGCTATCTCAAGGGCTTCCTGGAAGGCTTCGGCGTGCATCTGCCCGCCGCGCTCGCCTCCGCGCCGTTCGACTGGAAGACCGACCCGCATACCCTGGTGGAGGGCTTCGTGCGCCAGGAAGGCTTCGTCAACCTGCCCGCGATGCTCGTGGTCGCGGCCGTGACCGCCATCCTCGTCGTCGGCATCGAGGCCTCCGCCCGGCTGAACGCCGCGTTCGTCGTGCTCAAGGTCGTCATCGTCGTCCTCTTCATCGCCGTCGGCCTCGGCTACGTCAGCCACGAGCACTGGATCACCGCGGCGAACCCGCACGGGCTCTTCCTCCCGCCGGAAACGCATGCGATCACCCAGACCGGGGGCGACATCGCGCACTTCGGCTGGCACGGCGTCGTCCGCGCCGCCGGCGTCGTGTTCTTCGCCTACATCGGCTTCGACGCCGTCTCGACGGCCGCGCAGGAATCCAAGAACCCCCAGCGCGACATGCCGATCGGCATGCTCGGGTCGCTCGCCATCTGCACCGTGCTCTACATCCTCGTCGCGTACGTCCTCACCGGCGTCGTCTCGTACGACAAGCTCAACGTCGCCCAGCCCATCGCGGTCGGCATCGACGCCATGGGCCTGCCCTGGCTCGCCCCGTTCATCAAGTTCGGCGCCATCCTCGGGCTGAGCTCGGTCGTGCTCGTCATGATGCTCGGCCAGACCCGCGTGTTCTTCTCCATGTCCAAGGACGGCCTACTCCCGCAATCCTTCGGCAAGGTCCACCCGACCTTCCGCACCCCGGCGCGCATCACCCTCGTGACCGGCATGGTCGTCATGGTCGCCGCCGGCCTGGCCCCCATCGGGCTCGTCGGCGAACTCTGCAGCATCGGCACCCTCTTCGCGTTCGCGCTCGTCTGCCTCGGCGTGCTCGCGCTGCGCTTCACGGACCCCGGCCTGCACCGCCCCTTCCGCACCCCCGCCGTCTGGCTCGTCGCGCCCGCCGGCGCCGCCGCCTCCATCTACCTGATGATCAGCCTGCCCTTCGACACCTGGGTGCGCCTCTTCGTCTGGATGGGCCTCGGCCTCATCATCTATTTCGCCTACGGTCGCGCCAACGCCGCCCGCGTGCGGGCGGAGAAGGCGGACCAGTCTTCGTGAGGTAGGGTCAGCACCGCGTGCTGACCTAGCCTGCATCGGTTAGGCGCGGCACACCCCTTGCCCACGTGTCACCGCGCCCACGCGCCCCCTCTGCTTCTACTTCGCCAGTTCCTGCCGCGTCGCGATCGGCACGTACCCGATCTCCAGCCCCTTCGGCGGGGTGACGACCTGCGCCGGATCGAGGTCGGCGAGCCGGCCCACGGTCGGGGGCGCGAGGTACTCGCGGTCCTTCGTCCAGGCACGATGGAGCTTCTCGACCTTGACCTGCATGGCCTCGCGTTCGGCCTTCGTCAGGTCCGCGTTCAACAACGCCGGCTGGTCCGCGAAACGGTACCAATAATAGGTGACCACGCTGCCATCGCCGAGGAAGGCTTGGAACGGGCCAGCCTTCGGACCGGGCGTCTTCCAAGTCGACTGCGCGCCTTCCGGGGTGTCGTAGGGCTTCTCCGGGCGCTCCTTCGGACGCGGGAAGGTCTTCGCCTGGAGCTGCGTCTCCGCGGGGACCTCCGTCGGCTTCACCGGCAGCCACTGGGTGCGCTTCGGGTCCTCGTTCAGGCGGAAATACTCCGGCAACATCACCTGCGCCCCCTGCTTGGTCGCGGAACGCGTCACGTAGGCGTCGTTCCATTTATAACCGTAAGTCGTCGGCTCCGGCGAGAACGGCGTGCCGAAGGACTTCCAGTCGATCGGCGTCTTCTTCTCCTTGGGCGTGCCCTCCGGATAAAGGCGCCACGTCGACCCGCCGCCGTTCTTGAAGGACTGCACGAAAGCCCCGGCGGGGTTGATCGCGCCGCTGACCGGGGAGCCGCCGTCGAACCAGGCCTTCACGCCGTCGTACAAGGCCGAGCGGTCGTAGGAAGTCAGGCGGTGCATCGTCACCGTGTACCCCTCGGGCCCGACCGGGAAGACCGTCGGCGCCACGCGCCCGAACGTCCGCCCCTGCGCGTCCTGCGCGACCGCCGCGGGGACGTACTGGGTCTCCATCTGAAAGGCCTTGTTGGGCTCGGACGGACGCGTATCCAGCATCTGGCCGGCGTAGGCGGGATTCATCTCCACGGAGTGAGCCCAGAAATACGGCGTGAAGAAACAGACCGGCCCCTTGAAGTTGCCGGTGTTCAGGAAGAGCGTCCAGCAATTGTCGCCCATCGGGGCCTTCGCCGTCGTCGTCTTCGCCTGCGCGAGCGGCAACGGCAGATACCCGTAGCCGAAGAGGCCGCCGTGCGTGCCCTGCTTGACGTTCAAGCCGTCGATCGGGAAAAGCAGCCACGGGCTCAGCTGCGCGACGCCGTAGAGACCCTGCGGCTTCTCCCAGTTGCCGCGGCCGTGCGCCGGCCCGTTGGCGATGTCCTTGAAGTTCGCGCCCACGCCGCCCATGATGAATTTCGGCGTCTCGGTCGGGAAACGCGTGTCGCGCCACCAGCCCAGGCCGCCCTCGATGTCCGAGTAGAGATCCTTGGGCTTCTCGCCGTCGTATTGCGCGAACATCCAGGTGCCGAAGAGACCGGTCTGGAAACGATGCCCGGGGTACTGCGTCAGCAACGGCCAGGCCGCGGCGTAGACGGAGAAACCCGCGTTGTACTTCGCCGGCACCCGCTCGACGGGCACGAGCATGTAGCCGGCCATCTCGGCCTTGCCCGGCTCGGCGGCGGGCGAGACCGCGGCGGCGGCGAGAAGGGCGAGGGCCAGGCGAGGGGTGCGCATGACCGAGTCCTAGCAGACCCGCGCGGGCCTGCTAACCCAAAGTGCCCCCGCCCCGGGGCCGACCGACCCGCCGGCCCTTATTTGTCCTTGTTTCAGGCCCCCTCCGGGGGTTAACCATACCCCTCGACCTCGTCGACCCGCCCCCGCCATGAACCGCACCCACACCTGCAACGCCCTCCGCCCCGCCGACGCCGGCCAGACCGTGACCCTCGTGGGTTGGGTCGACACCAAGCGCGACCTCGGCGGCGTGACCTTCATC
>JBEGOO010000094.1:0-3310 GCA_041182045.1 Verrucomicrobiota bacterium | reverse complement strand
CAACTGATGATGGGCATCGCCGGCCAAGCCGTCGCCGCCACCGTGATGATCGCGACCTGGTCGGTCCTGCGCCCCAGCCTGGCCTGGACTCCCACCGCGCCCGCGACGGCGACGGAGGACGGCCCGCGCGAGGCCCTCGCCGCCTTTCGGTTCCGGAACGTCGGCCTCACCCTGGTCCTGGTGCTCGGCCTCGGTCTCGGCGGCGCCATCCTCTGGAAACTGCTGCACGCCGGTTGGACGCTCGCCGCGCAGGCCGGCTTCCCCTTCCCGGCGCCCGTGGATGAACCCCAGCAGATCGTCCAGCTGGTGCTGGAGACGCCGGTCTGGTCGCGCACCTTCGGGGTCATGCTGGTGACCATCGTCCTAGGCGCGCCGATCATGGAGGAACTCGCCTTCCGCGGGATGATCTACCCCGCGCTGAAGCGGTTGCTGCCTTTCCGCCTGCTCGCGGTCCTCGGCACCGGCCTGCTCTTCTCGGCCGTCCATGAAAGCTGGTCGGCCGCCCTCCCGCTCGTCGGCTTCGGCGCGCTGCTCTGCCTGGTCCGCGACCGGTATGGCCTGGTCACGTGCATCGGCGCGCACGCGGCGTTCAACGCGCTGAACCTCTTCTGGATGAAGCTGGCGCCGAACGCGGCGAACCTCTGACCATGGGCGCGCTGACGACCTTGGCCGACCGCTCGGTCGCGAAGCTGACGGAATCCGAGATCATCCGCCGCGTGGTCCAGGCGCTCGGCGTGGCGGCCCCGCCCTTCCCCGAGGGCCCCGGCGGCGATTGCGCGATCCTCGATACCACGCGCGGCGGGCGCAAGTACCGCGCGAGCACGGTCGACTCGGTCCTGCTCGGCCGCCATTTCGACGCCGCCTGCGCCGGTCACCGCGCGGGCGCCAAGCTCGTCAACCGCAACCTGTCCGATCTCGCCGCCGCGGGCGCCACGCCGTCCGATGGCCTGCTTTCCCTGTTGCTCGGGCCCGACGTGGACGTGGCGTGGTTGGAGGATTTCGCCCACGGGGCCGGTCAGGCGGCGCAACGGGCCGGCCTGCGGCTGGTGGGCGGCGATGTCTGCCGCGCGCCGGCGGGGATGTTCGCGGGAACGCTGGCCCTGCAGGGCTTCGCCCACCGCGTGCTCACCCGCCGCACCGCCGCGCCGGGCGAGGCGCTTTTCGTGACCGGTCAGCTCGGCGGTTCGCTCTACGGACGCCATCTCGACTTCACGCCCCGGCTGGCCGAGGGCGAATGGCTTTGCGGCCAGGGCGAGGTCACCGCGTGCACCGACCTGTCCGACGGACTGGCGAAGGATCTGCCCGGCCTGCTCGGCCCGAAGCTGGACGCGCGGGTCGACCTGGCGTCGCTCCCGCTGAGCGACGCGGCGCGCGCCCTCGCGAAGGCCGACGGCAAACCCGCCGCCGAACACGCGCTGGGCGATGGCGAGGACTACGAGCTGCTGTTCACCGTCGCGGCGGACCGGGCCGACTTCCTGGAACGCGCCTTCCGCCAGGCTTTCCCGCTCACCCCGCTCACCCGCCTCGGCACGACCGAGGCCGGGAGCGGCCGCTTCCTGGATCTCGCGACCGGCCAACCGGTGTCGGCCAGGGGCTTCGAGCATTTCGGGTGAAACGCCTCCCAGGGTGCTAGGTAGGGCTGACCGTCCCGGTCGGCCGTGTCGCTGGCTGTCCTACCCCTGGCCCTAGCCCTGGCCCTCATGCCTCAACCTCCCGCGACCCGCTACAACTTGAACTGCCGGATGACGACGAAGAGGGCGAAGATGAGCGCGCAACCGGCGAAGGTGACGGTGGTGGTCTCGTAGGTGGAGAGCAGGCGCACCACGGTCTCGAGCAGGCCGATGCACTTGGTGGTCTGGACCTCGGCCTTGCCCAACGCGGTCTCGGCGTAGCGGGCGGCGGCCTCCAGTTTCTGGTTGTCCGACTTCAGCCCGTCCTCGGTGATGAGGACGACCGCGGTCTCGGTGGACTTCATGGCGGCCTTGTAACCCTCGACGGATTTCTGGATCTCCTTGGTGGCGGTGAGCACGCTGTCGGTGGTGTCCTTGAGCTCGTGGCTGAACCAGAGGCCGGCGAGGGAGACGAGGAGGGTCACGACGGCCATGCCGACGATGCCGACCTCGGCTTGCACGAGGCCGCCACGGGCGGGACGACGGGAGGAACGGGTCTTGTTCATGATGGTAAGGGGCGGGAAAGGGTTCAGGCGGGGCGACGGCGGGCGACGGGCTTGGCTTTCGCCTTGGGCTTGGCGGTGGCCCGCTTGCGCGGGGCGACGGCCTTGCGGCCGGAGGAGCGCTTGCGGCGCTTCTTCTTCGGGCCGAGGTGCGACTCCTTCAGGAGGCCGAGTTTCTCGCGGATGCTGTGGGTCATCCATTCGACGAGCTCGGGGGCGAGCGCGCCGGTGAGGCCTTGGATGATGGCCTTGTTGAGCGCGGAGAGCTTCCAGGCGTAGGTGACGAAGAAGGCGATGATCGCGAAGATGGCCGCGGCGATGATGTGCTTGAGCGAACGCCGCCAGTTGGCCTCCTCGGCCTCGTCGATTAGGAGCCGGCCGACCATCGCGGCGGCGCCGATGAAGGACACGATCCAACCGCCGGACCCGAAGGCCTTGAGCGCGAGGGCGAACTGCCGGACGGAGTCGTCGGACCCCTTGAGCGCGAGCAGCCCGAACGTGGCGGGCAGGGTCAGCACCCGCGACCTCCCCTCGCCGGCGTCCGCGAGGGAACCGGGGTCAAACGGGTGGATGGGAGGACCAAGGACAAGGCGGGCGCGCCACGCGGGGCGCGGGCCATTCAAGACCGCGGGGGTCGGGACTCAATCCCCAACCCCGGCCTCAGAGGGCCTGGCGGCGGGCCGGGCGACCCTCGTCGACCTCGATGTAGTCGAACATGGTGTCCACGCCGGCCTCGGGCCCGAGCTGGTTCTCCTTCAGACGGCGGAGCAGCACCTCGTTGGCCTCGTCGCGCCAACCGCGCTTGGTCATGAAGCCGTTCCAGATCTCGATGTCGTTCGTGGAGAGCCGGCGACCCTTGGCTTCGGCCCAGGCGAGGGCTTCCTCGACGGTGGCCGCGGGATGCTGGAGCACCCAGACGCGCAGGTCGTCGTAGGCGACCCCGAGGTACTGGCAGCAACGGTCGTCGAAGGCCTTGCCGAGGTTGTTGACGAAATCGGGGTGGAGCTGGCCGGCGGCGTGGAGGCGGATCTTGGAGATCAGGCGCGGCAGGTAGACGAAACCGCGGACGGCTTCATAGGGACTCAGGAGGCCGGGAACGATGGGCATGCCTGCAATGTGCCCAATCGGGCTCGGTAT
>JBEGOO010000093.1:0-6798 GCA_041182045.1 Verrucomicrobiota bacterium | reverse complement strand
CACCTTCGAGGACTGGCTGAAGTCCCGGATCGCCGCCAACGCCCCGTGGGACCGGCTCGTGCATGAGATGCTGACCGCCGATGGTCGCCTGTGCGACAATGGCGCGGCGGGTTTCCTGCTGTTCGACGCCGAGATGCCGCTGGACGGGGTCTCGAACCTGCTCACCACCTTCCTGGGAACGAACATGGCCTGCGCCCAGTGCCACGACCACCCGCTGGCGGAATGGACGCAACGCGATTTCTACCAGATGGCCGCCTTCTTCGGCGCCACCGACCAGAAGGACGAGGCCATGCTCGCGCAGGTGCGCAGGGCCGCGGGCAAGGACGACTCGTTGCCCAAGGCGGTCGTCAAGCGCATCGCCGACGTCAACGCCTACCGACTCGAGGACACGGGCGCGCAGAAGCTGACCTTCCCGAAGGACTATAAATACAAGGATGCGAAGCCGGGCTCCCCGGTGTCCCCGGCGCTCATCGCTTGGGACAAGGCCGACGCGCGCCTGCCCTCCTATCAGGTCGGCGCCAAGTCGCCGGCGCAGCTGCGCGACGGGTTCGCCGCCTGGCTGACAAGCCCGCAGAACCCGCGCTTCGCCACGAACATCGCCAACCGGGTCTGGAAGAAGGCCTTCGGTCTGGCCGTGCTCGAGCCGGTGAACGACATCGACGACCTTACCAAGGCCAGCAGTCCCGAGCTCCTCGCGCACCTCACGACGGTGATGAAGTCGGCCCGGTTCGACCTGCGCGAGTTCCAGCGGGTGATCTACAACTCCCGCACCTACCAGGCCGCCACGAGCCCCACGCCCGACCTCGGCAAGGGGCCGTATCTCTTCAATGGGCCCATCGTCCGTCGCTTCACGGCCGAGCAGGCCTGGGATAGCCTGGTGGTCGCCTCCGTCGGGGCTTCCGTCGACAATGTCCTCCTCCGGCGCGGCGACGACATGAAGCTCATGGCGCTCCCGAAGGGCCCGGTCACCGCGGTGGCCGTCCATCACGTCTACGACCAGATCAAGGAAGCCGGTCTCCTCAAGGGAGCCGGCGCGAACAAGAAGGGCGGCGGCGGTTCCACCGCCGGGCTCGCGAACGGCTACGATGGCGAGAAGCCGCAGACCCGCAACGGCCTGCTGCTGGCCCGGGCCAGCGAACTGCCGCAGCCGTCCCCGGAAACGCACTTCCTCCGCGTCTTCGGGCAGGGTGACCGGTTGCTCGCCGACTCCGCCACGTTCGACGGCAGCGTCCCTCAGGTGCTACAGCTCATGAACGGGGCCGTCGGTCGCACCGTGTCGGACCCCAAGGCCGCCGCGGTGGTCTTGGCCGCCGCCGCCAAGACCCCGGAAGCCCAGGTCGACTCGTTGTACCTTTCCTTCCTTTCCCGCCACCCACGCCCCGAGGAGCTCGCGAAGTCGACCCGGGCCCTGGCCGCGGGTCTCACGCCGGCCGACCTCGCCTGGGTCCTGGCCAACACCCGCGAATTCCTCTTCCTCCCATGAGCCGAAACCTCCCCTCCGACCAGCTCCGCGACCCGCTCGCCCGCCGTTCGTTCATCGAACGCTGCGCCAAGGTCTCCTTCGGCCTGTCCGTCCTGCCGTTCTTCAACCAGCTCGCCGCCGCGGCCGACGCCGCCCCGGGCGCCGCGCCCAACGCCGGCCTGCCGGGCTTCGGCAAGGCCAAGCGGGTGATCTTCATCCAGCTCGCCGGAGGGATGTCGCACATCGACACCTTCGACCCGAAGTCGGGTGACTCCAAGGGCCCCGGCGCCGCCGTCTCCACCAAGGGCGGCTTCCAGGTCACGGAATACCTGCCCGAGACCGCCAAGGTCGCGGACAAGATCGCCGTCATCCGCAGCATGACCGCCAAGGTTGGCGTGCACGCCTCGGCCTCCTACCTCATGCGCACCGGTTTCGAGCAGCGCGGCACCGTGCAGCACCCGATGCTCGGCGCCTGGGCGCAGCACTTCCTCGGCGCCAGCAGCAAGACCCTCCCGTCGACGGTCTGCGTCGGGCGTCCGTCGAACCATGGCAACGGCTGGTTTCCCGCCGCCTATTCGCCGTTGCCGATCCTGTCCCCGGCCGACGGCCTCCAGAACGTCAAGGGGCTCGTCGACGCCGGCACGCAGGCCAAGCGCGCCGACTTGCTCGCGCAGCTCAACGGTGGCTTCGCCGGCGCGCCCGCCGACGAGAACGTCAAGGCGTACAACGAGTTCTACGAGTCCACGTTCCAGCTGATGAAGAGCCAGGACCTCGCGGCCTTCGACCTCGCCGCCGAGCCCGCCGCGACCCGCGCGCGCTACGGCACCTCCAAGTTCGGCCAGGGCTGCCTGCTGGCCCGGCGCCTCGTCGAGCATGGCGTCCGCTTCGTCGAGGTGTCCCATGGGGGCTGGGATATGCACGCGACCTTGGACACCCGCATGAAGGACGTCGGGGCCGACTTCGATCGCGGCTACGCGGCCTTGCTCCAGGATCTCGAGTCCAAGGGTCTGCTGGATTCCACCCTCGTGGTCGTCGCCACCGAGTTCGGTCGCAAGCCGGACATCTCCGGCGGCGGTCGCGGCCATCACCCGCTCGTGTTCTCCACCGTCCTCGCGGGCGGGGGCGTGAAGCGCGGTTACGTGCATGGCGCCAGCGACGCGAAGGGGCATGCGCCCGACGGCGAGGGTGTCTCGCCGGGCTCCCTCCACGCGACCATCGCGCATGCGGCCGGCTTGCCGGTGCAGACCGACATCATCACCCCGGCCGGTCGACCGATGCAGGTCGGCAACAAAGCCAAGCCGGTCGCGGCGTTGTTCGCGTAAGCCGGGCTCAGGACCACGCCAGCGCCAAAGCCACGCCACCCTCCGTCCACTCGAGCAACTGGCCGGGCGGGGCGGGCGTCGGTCCCTCCGACAATCCGCGTCCCCGTTGTTTCAAGGTCGCCTCCCGTCGCGCCCAGCGACGGGCGAACTCCGTTGGCGGTTCGTCGACCGGGGCTTCGGGTAGGTAGAGGCGCGTCACCGCCGATCGCTCCGGGAAATCGGCGAGCGGGCAGGCGTCGAGGCCGACCGGGCCACGGTGGAAGGCGATCCAAGCGTCCTCCCCGGCGTAGGTAAAACTGACCCGGTAAGCCGAGGCCGATGCGCCATCCGGCCGGGGACCGGTCGCGGTCTCCCGCCAGGTGACCGGGGCGAAACCCCAGGCCGTGAGCGTCGCTTGCGCGGCTTGGCGGGTGGCGGCGCGGGCGCGGGCGCGCGGACCGGCTCCCGGTAGCCGCAGGAGCGTCGGCGTCCGGTCCGGTGCGGGCGGCAGGCACGGCCAGGTGGCGTGGGCGACGGGCGCGTTCATCCGTGCGACGGGGAGGCGGGCGAACCGGTCCAGGCGGTGCCGGCCGGGAGCCGCTCGCCCTTGGCGACCAAGGTCAGCGGGCCCAATCGCACGTCGGCGCCCACCTCGGAATCGTAGAGGATGGTGGAGGCCGGGCCGACGCTGACGCGCGGCCCGATGCGCACCACGCCGATCTTCATGACCCGATCCTCGAACAGGTGCGTCTGCGGGCCGCAGTTCGCGTTCAGCTCGGCCTCGTCCCCGAGGGTGACGCAGTCGAACTCCGTGACATCGGTCGTGTCCATGAAGACCCGGCGGCCGACGCGCGCGCCCAGGAGGCGGAGCGCCCAGGGGAGCAGCGGCGTGCCGCGGAGGAAGTCGAGGAAGTTGGGGATGGCGAGCGATTCGTAGACGCTCGTCACGGCCTCGCTCGTCCAGACGAAGAGCGACCACATCGGCCGCGCGGTCGGGCGATAACGGCCGATCAGCAGCCATTTCAGCGCGACGACCAGGAGGAACGAGGTCAGGCCGTAAAGGCAGCCCGCCAGCGCCAAGGCCCCGGCCATCGTCGCCCATTCCTCCTCCTCGGCGAGCGGCATGGTCGCGTGGACGACGAGGTAGCCGGCGGCGATGACGAAGGCCATCGGCAGCACGATGCGCAGCGTTTCGATGAGCGCCCGCGCGCACCAGCGCCCGCGCGACGGCTGGAAGGTCAGTCGGCGGTCGAAGCCGAGGTCGCCTTCGCGGGCGGGCAGGAGGACCGCCGGCGACCCCAGCCAGACTTGTCCCGAGCTCATCGCCGCGTTCTCCGGGGCGCGGGTCTGCACCCCGATCAACACGTCGTCGGGCACGCGGGTGCCGTCGCAGACGTACGCGCCGTTGCCCAGGAAGGTCCGGTCGCCCACCACGGTCGGGCGGAGCGTCATCCAGCCTCCGCGTTGCTCCTCATCGCCCAGCATCACGCCATCGGCCACGAAGGAATCACGCCCGAGGTGCAGCAGGTCGGGGATGACCCCGGTCGCCGTGGAGATCTCGGTGTTGGCCCCGACCTTCGCGCCCATCAACCGCAGCCAGGTCGCGGCGAAGACCGAGGCGTAGAGACCGTGCAACGTCTCCAGGCTCGCGTCGAGGGTCCGCGTGACGAGCCACTTGCGGCAGTAAGCGCCCCCGCCGATCGCCCAGCGGCCGACGACCTGCCGGGCCACGAGCAGACGCCGCAAGGTGGCGGTGAGCAGCACCGTGGCCCCGACGAGGATCGCGCTGGCCGGGATCGCCAGCAGGAAGAAGAAGCCGAACGCCGTCAGCGAGCCGATCTCCTCGGATTCGAAGATATCCAGGTAACGGGCGTCGACCGCGTCGATCAGCATGAAGGTCGGGAAGACCGGCAGGAAGAAGAGGCAGGCGATGACGAGCGCGGCGACGGCGAAGAAGGCCAGCAGCAGCGCGCGGCGCCACCAGGGGAGGGTCGGGCGGGGTGGGAGGACCTCCTTCAGGCGGTCGACCTTGCGGGCGGGCGCGCCGGCCCACGTCTCGCCGGGCGGGATCGCGCCGTCGGCGGGGAGGGCGGACATCGCCTCGAGCGTCGCCCGCTCGCCGAGGGTCGCCCCGGGTTCGAGCACCGTGTTGGAATCGACCTGGGCGCCGGCCCCGATCGTCACCCGGCCGACCACGAGCTCGCCGCCTTCCACCCGCGCGTTGGCGATGAGCACGGCGGAACCGAGGTCGGCGCCATCCCCGATCGTCAGCAGCTCGGGCACGCTCACGACCACCGAATCGATGAACACCTCCCGGCCGACCTTCGCGCCGAGCAGCCGGAGGTAGAGGTTCATCCAGCCGGTCCCGTGGACCAACCGCAGCGGGGCGAGCACCGTCAGTTTCTCCGAGAGCCAGAAGCGGAAGTAGGTGGCGCCCCAGAGCGGGTAGCGTCCGGGGCGGAGCCGGCCCAGCAGGAGGCGTTTGCCGGCGATCGCCACGACGAACGAGGACAGTTCGAAGAGCACGAAGACCCCGAGGGCCGCGGCCACGGCGAAGGCGACGGAGTCGCCCGGGTCGCCGGTGAAGAAGTGGTAGGTGAAGAACGGCGCCAACCACGAGGAAATGTGCCAGAGCACGAGGAAAGGCAGGCAGACCGCCTGCGCGACGCCGCAGAGCAGGTGGGCGTCCCCGTCGATGCGTCGGCGCGGCCGGCGGGCGGCTGGTTGGTCGGAGCGCAGGCGCGCCGACCGCATCACCCCGGCGAGTTTCCCCAAGGTCCGTTCACGGTAGAGGTCGCCCACGCCCAGGCCGGCGTAAGCGGGGGTCTGGCGCAGCGTCGAGATGAGCCGGGCCGCGAGCAGGGAATGCCCGCCGAGGTCGCGGAAGAAATCGGCGTCCGGCCGGAGCGCTTGCCCGGGCAGCAGCCGGCCGAGCGCGGCGAACAGGACGCTTTCGTCCTCGTCGCGGGGCGCGGCCGAGTCCGCCACGGCCGCCGCGCCCAACGGACGTCGCTGCAACTCCTTGCGGTCGACCTTGCCCGAGGTCAGGCGAGGCAGCTCATCCAGGATCTCGACCTGCGCCGGCACCATATAGGGCGGCAGCTTGGCCGCCAGCGAGCGACGCCAGTCCTCCGGCCCGGTGGTCGCGCCCGGCGCGAGCACGACGAAGCCGACGATCTGGTCCACGCCGGCGATCGCGCGGAGGACGATCGCCGCCGCCGCCACGCCGGGTTCGTTGCCGAGGTGCGTCTCGATCTCGCCGAGCTCCACGCGGAAGCCGCGGATCTTCACCTGGTCGTCGACGCGGCCGAGGCAATGGATCGGGCCCTCCGGCTCGATCCGGGCGAGGTCGCCCGAAAGGTACATCCGCGCCTCGGTCGGGTCCGCCGCGTAGGGGTTCGGGACGAACTTGGCCGCGGTCAGGTCGTCCCGCCCGAGGTAGCCATCGGCGAGTCCCGGCCCGAAGATCGCCAGTTCGCCCACCTCGCCGGGCGGCACGAGCCGAAGCTCCGCGTCGACGACGAGGACGCCGTAGTTCGGCAAAGGATGCCCGATGGTCACCGGCGTCCCGGGGTGCAGCGGCGTCAGCGTGGCGGTGACCGAGGTCTCGGTCGGCCCGTAGGTGTTGAAAAGCAACCGATCCGGACGGGCCAGACGGCCCACCAGCGCGTCCGGGCAGGCTTCGCCGCCGAGGTTGATCAGGCGGACCTTCGGCAAGGGGGCGTCGATCAGGCCCATGAGGGTGGGCACGGCGTGGACCACGGTGATGTCGTTCGCCGTCAGCGCGGCGGCGAGGGCCTCGGGATCGCCGACGATCTCGGCGGGCGCGATCCAGAGCGTGGCGCCGACGAGGTAGCTGATCCAGATCTCCTCGAAGGACATGTCGAACGCCACCGAGAAGCCTTGGTAGACCCGGTCGTCTTCCCGGATCCCGAGGATGGCGTGCTCGCTGCGCACGAGGTGGCAGATGTTCCGGTGCGTGATGACGATGCCCTTGGGTTGTCCGGTGGAGCCGGACGTGTAGATGACGTAGGC
>JBEGOO010000092.1:0-5777 GCA_041182045.1 Verrucomicrobiota bacterium | reverse complement strand
CGAGGACCTTGAGGACCTTGTCGCACTGGGCCTTGATGATCTTGGCGCGCGGGTCGTAGTTCTTGTAGACGCGGTGGCCGAAGCCCATCAGGCGGACGCTCTTGGTCTTGTCCTTGGCGTCGGCGATGAAACGCGAACCGTCGTCGCCCGAGGCGTGGATCTCCTCGAGCATCTCGATCACGGCCTGGTTGGCGCCGCCGTGGAGCGGACCCCACAGCGCGCAGACGCCCGCCGAGACGGACGGGAAGAGGTTGGCGCCGCCGGAGGCGACCATGCGCACGGTGGAGGTCGAGCAGTTCTGCTCGTGGTCGGCGTGCAGGAGCAGGATCAGGTCCAGCGCACGGGCCACCTCGGGGTGCACGGCGTAGTCGGCGTTCGGCTGCGAGAAGAGCAGGTGCAGGAAGTTGGAGCAGTAGTCCAGGCCCGGCTTCGGGTAGACGGGCGGCTCGCCCTCCTTGGAGCGGTGGGCCAGGGCCGCGAGGGTACGGACCTTCGAGATGAGCACGGCGGCCGTCTCGTCGAACTTCGCGAGGTCATGCGCGCGCTCGTTGGTGCCGAGCTCGGGGTAGTAGCAACCGAGGGTGTTCAACGTGGCGGAGAGCACGGCCATCGGGTGCGCGTTGCCGGGGAAGCCGCTGAGGGCGATGCGCAGGCCTTCGTGGACCTGGGAGTTGTCGAGGATGCGGGCCTTGAACGCGGTCAGCTGGGCGGCCGTCGGGAGCTCGCCGTAGATGAGCAGGTAGGCGGTCTCGATGAAGTTGGATTTCTCGGCCAGGTCCTCGATCGCGTAGCCACGGTAACGGAGGATGCCCTGCTCGCCGTCGATGAAGGTGACCTTGGACTCGCAGGCCCCGGTGTTGGCGTAACCGTCGTCGAAGGTGATGTAGCCCGTCTCGTCGCGCAGCTTGCGGACGTCGACGCCGCGCTCCTGTTCGGAGCCGACGACGATGGGGAGGACGATTTCCTTGTCGTCCAGTTTCAGGATGGCGGTCTTGGCGGTCATGGCGGGGTGGGTGTCCGCCGGGCCGTGGGAGCGCTTCAGCGGTCCGCCAAAGTCAGGAAATTGCGGTAGAGTTGCAAGCCTTTGACCTGACTTTTCTCGGGGTGGAACTGGGTGGCGAGCACCCTGCCCCGCCGGACCCCGCTGACGAACCGCCCCGCGTAGTCGGTCTCGCACCAGACCAGCGACGGTTCGGTCGCGACGACCCGGTAGCTATGCACGAAATAGAAGGGTTCGCCGGCGATGTTCAGACCGGCGGTCAGGGGGCTGGCCTCCTTGAAAACCGCCTCGTTCCAGCCCATGTGCGGGATGCGCAACCCGGGCTGGGACGGAAAACGGGTGACGACCCCGGGGAAGACCCCGAGGCCGGGGACGTCGGCCTCCTCGGAGCGTTCGAACAGGACCTGGAGCCCCATGCAGACCCCGAGGAACGGGCGGTCCGCGGCGATCCAACCCTTGATGAAGCCCTCGAAGTCGTTGCGGCGGATGCAGCCCATGCAATCCGCCATCGCGCCCTGCCCGGGGAACACGACGGCATCGGCGCCCTCCGCGGCCCGCGGCGTGGCGGCCAGGTAGGCGTCGGCGCCGGCGGCGACCATCGCGCGGCTGACGCTGCGCAGGTTGCCCATGCCGTAGTCGATGACGGCGACCCGGGGGCGACGCGAGGAACCGGCGGCTTCCACGTTCAAGCGAGCGTGCCCTTGGTGCTCGGGACGCGGCCGCCCTGGCGCGGGTCGACCTCGAGGGCGACGCGCAGGGAGCGGGCGAAGGCCTTGAAGAGCGCCTCGGCGACATGGTGGGGCTCCTCGCCGTACTCGAGCTTGAGGTGGACGTTCGCGGCGAGGGAATTGGCGAGGCCCTGGAAGAACTCGCGCACGAGGCAGATGTTGAAGTCGCGCACCATGTAGTTCGTGACCTCGACCTGGTAGACGAGCATGGCGCGGTTGCTCAGGTCGACGGCGCAACGCGCGAGCGTCTCGTCCATCGGCAGGAGAAAGAAACCGTAGCGGCGGATGCCGGCCTTGTCGCCCAAGGCCTCCTTGATCGCGGCGCCCAACACGATGCCCACATCCTCGACGGTATGGTGGTAGTCGACGGCGGTGTCGCCGGTGGCCTTGACCGTGAGGTCGACCAGCGCGTGGCGGGCCAGCAAGGTCAGCATGTGGTCGAAGAACGGCACGCCCGTGTCGATCTGGGACGCGCCGGTGCCGTCCAGGTTGACGGTGAGGTCGATCTGGGTCTCGGCCGTGTTACGGCGGATGGTGGCCTGGCGGACTCCGGCGGTCATACCCCAGAAATCCCCGCGGGGAGGCGGGTTGTCAACCTCACCCTTCCGCCCAGGCCTTGGCCGCGCCGAGGAAAACCTCGGTCTCGGCCTCGGTGCCCACGCTGATGCGCAGGGAGTTCTCCGTCAGCGGGTGATGGGGGAAGCGGCGGACCAGGATCTTGCGGGCGCGCAGGAACTCGAACGCGTGCTCGGCCGCGGCCGGCGAGGCCGGACGACGCGCCGAGGCGGGCGCGGCGAGGAGGAAGTTGCCCGACGACGGGATGACCGACCACCCCAGGCCGATGAGCTCGCGGGTGAGCCGGTCGCGCGTGGCGCGGACCTGGCCGGAGGTGACGCGCAGCCACTCGACGTCATCGAGCGCGGCCGCGGCGGCGACCTGCGCGAGGCGGTCGACGTTGTAGCTGTCGCGCACGCGGTGCAGGACCTCGGCGACGCCGGGCGGGCAGAGGGCGTAACCGGCCCGCAGCCCGGCGAGGGCGTGGCCCTTGGAGAGCGTGCGGGTGACGACGACGTTCGGGAGCCGGCGGGCGAGGTCGACGCAATCGCCTTCGGCGAAGGCGGCGTAGGCCTCGTCGACCACGAGCAGACCGGGGAAGGCGCGGGCGAGCGCCTCGACCTGCGCCACCGGGAAGGCGACGCCGAGCGGCGCGTTGGGGTTGGTGAGGAAGAAGACCGCGGCGCCGCAACCGGCGACGGCGGCGACGTCGAAGGACAGGTCGCGCGCGACCGGGACCTTGACCACGCCGGCGCCCTGCGCGGCGGCGAGGACCGGGTAGAGCGAGTAGCTCGGGTCGAGCATGCCGATCGGCCGGCCGGGGCCCGCGTAGGCGCGGATCAGCAGGTTGAGGATGTCATCGGAGCCGTTGCCGGCCACGATGCGCTCGGCCTTGAAATCATGGAAGCGGGCGGCGGCCTCCCGCAGCGGGGCGGCGTCCGGCGAGGGATAGAGCCGCAACGCGGCCCCGTCGTTGAGCAACGCCACGCGCACCGCCTCGAGCGCGCGCAGGCTCGGCGGGTAGGGATTCTCGTTGGTGTTGAGCTTGACCCAACCCCCGCCCTGCGGCTGCTCGCCGGGGGTGTAGGCGGTCATGGCCGCGACATGGGGATTGGGCGAAGGAGCGGGGGCGGGCATCAGCGAAGCTTGAGTTTGGCGGCGGCGAAATCCTGCAGGGCGCCACGGGTGGCGGCGGCCGAACCCTCGGCGAGCACGCGGGCCGCGAGCGCGTTCATCTCGGCCCGGCTGGCATGGCGCAGCAGGAAGCGGACCTCGGGCAAGGCGGCGGGGGTCATGCTGAGTTCGTGCGCGCCGAGGCCGAGCAGCAAGGGCGCCCAGACCGGGTCGCCGCCGAGCTCGCCGCAGACGGCGGCCGGGATGCGGGCCGCGGCGGCGGCCTCGAAGATCTGGGCCAGGGTGCGCACGACGGCCGGGTGGCAGGGGTCGTAGAGCGTGGCGACGCGGCGGTTGCCGCGGTCGACGGCGAGGAGATACTGCACCAGATCGTTCGTGCCGACGCTGAAGAAATCGCACTCGCGGGCGAGCTCGCCGGCGACGAGCGCGGCGGAGGGGATCTCGATCATCGCGCCGAGGCGGATGGGCGCCGCGGGCCGGACGCCTTCGCGGGCCAGCTCGGCCTCGACGACGCGGAAGAAGTCCTTCGCGCGACGCAGTTCCTCGAGCCCAGAGATCATCGGGAACATCACGGAAACCGGGCCGAGCGCGGCGGCGCGGACGATCGCGCGCAGCTGCGGACGGAAGATCTCCGGCCGCTCGAGGCACATGCGCACGGCGCGGTAGCCCATGAAGGGATTGGCCTCGTCGCTCAGGTCGCCGAGCCGCTTGTCGCCGCCGATGTCGAGGGTGCGGAACGTGACGGGTCGGCCCTGCGCGAGCCGCACCGCCTCCGCGTATTCCGCGAACTGCTCCGCCTCGGACGGCCACGCGTCGAGGCGCAGGTAGAGGTTCTCGGTGCGGTAGAGACCGACGCCGCGGGCGTGGTAGCGCAGCGCGTCCTCCATCTCCTCCGGCCCGCCGATGTTGGCCAGCAGCGCGAACGCCGCGCCGTCGGCGGTCGCGTCCGGCAAGGCGATCTCGCCCATCACCCGGTCGCGGCGGGTGCGCAGCGCCTGCTCCTTGTCGAGGTAGGCGGCGAGCGTGTCGGCCGAGGGGTTGACGATGACGAGGCCGGCCTCGCCGTCGACGAGCAGGACGTCGCCGTCGACCACGGCCTCGAGCAGACCCTTGACGCCGACGACGGCGGGGATGTCGAGCGCGCGCGCCATGATGGCGGAATGGCTGGTGCGACCGCCTTCCGCGGTGACGAAGGCCGCCACCCCGCCCTCGTGCAGGCCGGCCGTCTCCGTCGGGGTCAGGTCGGCCGCGACCACCACCTGGCGGCCGACCACGGGCCCCAGCTCCGCCGGCGCGGCGCCGAGCAGCTGGTCGAGCACGCGGCCGGTCACGTCGCGGATGTCGGCCGCGCGCTCGCGGAGGAAGTCGTCCTCCATCTTCGCGAAGATGTCGATGTAGCGCTGGGCGACCGATTCGAAGCAGTGCTCCACGTTGAGGCCGGTGCGGCGGACCTCCTTCGTGACCTCGTCGATGAGGGCCACGTCCTCGAGCACGAGCAGGTGGGCGTCGAAGATCGCGGCCTCCGACTCGTTGAGCTTGCGGGCGACGTCGTCGCGCAGGCGCGCGATCTCGGCGCGCGTCGCGAGCAAGGCGGCCTCCAGCCGGGCGAGTTCGGCCTCGGGGTCGGCCACCTGCCGACGCACGACCAGCGCGCGTCCCGGGCGGAGCAGGTAGGCGGTCGCCCGGGCGACGCCAGGCGCGGCGGCGGTCCCGTTCAGCCGTACTTCGGCCCGATGGTCGGAGCCTTGCATCCTGAGGTCAGAAGAACCTCCCGCAGGGGAGAGGCAAGGCAGGATTACCCGGCTCAGACCAACGTGGGCTCGCCCGCGTCGGTCGACTGCAGCAGATCGGGCTGATCCAGTCGCGGGATGACGCGATCGTGGACCTCCCCGGCCGGGACGTCGAGATCCGCCGGCAAGTCGAGGTTCGTGGCGGCCAAATTACCCGGAGCCTCGGACAGCACGGGCATCTCGCCCATCTCGGGCATCTCGTCCGCGACGGAGGTCTCGGCGTAAAGAACCAAGCCGGAATACTCCGCCGGGATGCGGACCTGCAGCTCGACGAAGATCAGCGCGAGCAGGCAAAGGTGGGCGAACGAGCGGCCGGCGCGTTGCGCGAAGGCATGCAACCAGAGCATGGCCTGATGCGGCGAACGGCGCTCGCGACCGGCTAGATAGGCCATCTGGGCGCGATGCAGGCGGAGACGCGCCTGGAAACGCTGCTGCATCTCGGGCGAGGATTTGATCGCGTCGCGCAGGCGGACGACCTGGGCGCGGGTGGCGGAGCCTTCGAGATACTGGACGATCAGGGCTTCGAGTTCGGCGTTGCTCATGCGCGGAACTCCTCCCCCATCAGGTCGC
>JBEGOO010000091.1:0-2600 GCA_041182045.1 Verrucomicrobiota bacterium | reverse complement strand
GCATTCCTGGACGGCCTGCTTGAGCGTGAAGCGGGTGTTGCCGATGACGACGTAGGACAGGCCTTCGTCGTGCCGGGCTCGAAGCCCATGAACGTGTAGGGGAAGTTGTTGCCGACGTTGTTGTGCTGCGGCGGGAAGTAGTAGGACTCCGGCTTGCCCTCGAGACCGAGCAGCTTGGCCTGCTTGGCGTTCTGGTGCATGTGGTGCGGGATCGGGCCCATGTTGTCGAAGAACTTGGAGTAGACGGGCCACTTCTTGTACTTCTTCCAGATGGCGGAGCCGATCAGGGCGGCGCCGCATTCCTTCACGGCCTGCTGGAGCGTGAAGCGGACGCCGCCGATGACGACGTAGGAGAGGCCTTCGTCAGGCGTGCGGTTGTCGTTCGCGGCCTCGGTGGTGGAGGCGAACCAGCGTTCGTCGATGCCGCCGCGGCTGAGGCCGAACGCGTAGAGGTCGTCGGGGTGGAGCTTGAGTCGCTTGCCCGGCTGGAGGAAGGAGCGGGGCACCCAGCACGGCGCGAGGCGCAGGAGGCCGCCGGTGCGGGCGATTTCCTTGGCCACGAGCGGGGCGACGCCGCTCTTCTTGGTGGACAAGTCTTGGACGATCTTGGGGGAGGACATGAGGGAGGGGAAGGGGAGGTTGGATTTAGGGGAGTCCGCGGGCGGGGACAAGAATTGAGTCAGCGGCGGGTCAGGACTTCAAAAAGCCCCAATTAAGCGGGACCTCGAGGGTTTGGCCGTTTTCGCCCACGATCCGGACGGCCGCGGGGCCGGCCGGGGTGATCGACCGGACCTGCCCGAAGGACTGGCCGACGGCCGCGGCGCCCTGGATGATGGCCAACCGGACCGGTTGGTCGCGATGGAAGCGGCGGGCCGTCGGCACGCCCTCGGCGGCGAGGCGATCCTGACGGGCGACATCGACCCCGTCGCAGAAGTGCGAGCAGACTTCCTCGAGGCCGAGCCGGCCGAGGTGGCGCTTTTCCCACGGGTGACCGGGGCGGCCGCCATTGGAGAGCCAGAACAACGTCGCGGGGAAGTCGGCGACGTCCTTCAGCTGGAACCAGACGTAGCCGGGGAAGGTGACCGCGGTCCAGGCGAACGGCTGCTCCGCGGTCGCGGGCGCGTTCACCAGCATGATGAGGTCGTCGTGGCCGGGGCGGGCCGGGTAACGCGTCAGGTCGGTGTCGTTCCCCGACTTGGTCGGCACGGCGGTGAGGTCGGAGAAACGCGCGTGCGGCCGCAGCGCGCCGGACTCGCCGGCCGCGGGGTTGGAGAACTCACCGGCGTAGACGGAGCCGAGTCGGAACGGGCTGGTCGCGATCCGGGCCCCGCCCGCCGGCACGCCGGAGAGATCGAGCACCGGGTGGTTGCCGTAGTTCCAGACGCCCTCGAGGTTCTCGATGCGATGTTCGGCGTAGACCGCATGGTGGCCGGGCTCGAGCGACAAGGTCTTCGTCACGGTCGCGCCGGTGTCCGCGCCGACCTGCCGCAGGCTCAGCCGGGTCGGCGTCTGCTCGACCAGGGTCCAGTCGGCGTTGGCGACGTCGCCGTGGGGCGGCCCTTTTTCCTGGCCGCCGAAAGGCAGGCAGAGGAAGTCCCCGCGCAGATAGAGCAGGAGGTTCGGCAGGCTTTGGTCGATCTGGGTCGGCGTCCAGGGTGAGAGCGAGTAAGGCGCGGCCGTCAGCGGGCCGAGGTGGAAGCGGACCGGGGCGAGGTGGCCGGCGGTGCGGGTCACCGCGAGCTCGACCTCGGGGGTGCGCAGGACGAAGGAGGGGGCGCCGTGGATGGTTTCCATGGGGAAGGGCCGTTTTCTGCCTATGCCCCGCGGCGCTGTCAACGCGCCACGCGGGCGAGGGCTTGCCATCGGGCGACGGGGGCGGTTGGTTCGGGGGATGCCGCAGCCGTTGCCGATCTTCTACACCAAGCCGGGTTGCCCCTGGTGCACGGAGGCCCTCGCTTTCTTCGAGGCCCAGGGGGTCAAGCTCGATGTCCGCGACGTCGTCGCGAACATGCATGAGATGCGTCAGTTGGTGGCCCTGACCGGACAGTCCAAGTGCCCGAGCCTCCGCTACGGCGATTTCATCGTGGCCGATTTCTCGGTCGACGAGTTCAAGGCCAAGGCCCGGAAGCACCCGGCGGTCTGCAAGGAACTCGGGTTGCAGGTCTGAAGGCGGTTCGGCCCCCTTGAATAAGGGCTTGGAATCAGCGTGGGGTGACCTAGAAGGATTGCATGCGCTGCACCCCGGCCTGGCTCATATTTATTGCTTTTGCCAGTTCGTTGCTGGCTAAGCCGCCCAACGTCGTGCTCATCATGGCCGACGACCTTGGCTGGGGTGACCTGGGTTGCTACGGTTCCACCCAGAACAAGACGCCGCGGATCGATCAGCTGGCCAAGCAGGGGATGCGCTTCGAGCAGTTCTACGCGGCCCAGGCGGTCTGCACTTCCTCCCGCTGCGCCTTGCTCACGGGTTGTTATCCCAATCGGCTAGGGCTGGGCGGGACCGCTTTGCCGCCCGCGTCCAAACTCGGACTCCATAACGATGAGGAGACCGTGGCCGAACTCTTCCGCCGCGCCGGCTACCGCACCGGCGTGGTCGGCAA
>JBEGOO010000090.1:0-13363 GCA_041182045.1 Verrucomicrobiota bacterium | reverse complement strand
TGGGGGTGGCGCCCATTCAGCCAGATGGCCCGCCGGACGGAAGCCGATTTCCTTGCACGGAAACGACCCCCTGCGGAAACCTCCCAAAACAAGAAGGCCGCCCGGGTGGGCGGCCTTCGGTCGGGAAGGGCGGGGCGCTTAGGCCTGCTCTTCGATCTTCAGGGCGCGGTAGCCGCCGAGGCTCTTGAAGTAGAGGAAGAGCAGCAGGAAGATCGCCGCCATGGTCAGCGGGATGAAGGAGTCGGCCTTCAGCGTGGCGCGGTCGCCGGCCTGGTTGGCGGCGACGATGGCCTGCTGATCCTTGGTGCCCTTGTCGCCGGCCTTCTTGGCCTCCTCGAGCTTGGCGCCATCCACGCCGGTCACGGGCGTGAACTTGAGGAACTTGGATTCCGTGGAGGCCTTGTTGGCGGCGTAGACGGCCGGGGCGGACGCCTGGAGGGATTCGCCGGTGAAGCGGTCCTTGGCGTAGCCGAGGCCCGGGGTGCCGATCAGGCCCGCGGAGAGCATGCCGATGCCGCCCATGATGGACATGGCGACGGCGCCGGAGCGCGGGAAGCGGTCACCGACGACGGCGAGCATCGTGGGCCAGAAGAACGTCTTGCCGAGGGCGTAGATGCCGAGGGCGACGAGGGCGATGCCGAAGGAGCTCATGCCGGAGGCGAGCTGCAGGCCGACGAAGGCGATGAGGGCGGCGGTCACGAGGAGGCCGATCGGGGAGAGGCCCAGCTTCTTCTCGATGAACTCGGCGCAGAAGCGGAGCGAGAACATGATGAGGGAGGTGTAGAAGAAGAGGAACTTGCCCTGGGCCGGCGTGAAGAGGTTGCCGGTGATGTTCTCGATCCAGGAGTCCGTGCCGAGCTCGACCGCGCCGACGAGGGCGTGGGTGATGAAGAGCACGAAGAGGAGCAGGGAGCCGACGGAGAACTTGGTGATGATGGCGACGCCGATCACGAGCAGGCCGCCGACGACGTAGCCGATGTTCTCAGCGGTGCCCGGGGCGACGCCGAAGAGCGGGAGCATGTTGCCGAGGAAGAGCACGATGAGGCCGGTGGCGACGAGCGTGCCGAGGATGCCGACGTCCTTGAACATCTCGGAGAAGGAGGCGCCCTTCTCGGCGGCTTCCGACTTCGGGAAGGTCTGGCCGAGGAACATGACGGCGTAGGCGACGGTGGGGACGAGGTAGAAGGCGAGCTGGCCCTTCCAGCCGAGACCGAGGCCGGGGACGCCGAGGAAGCCGCCGCCGAGCAGGCCGGAGGCGACCGCGCCGATCATCATGCCGAGAGGCCAGGAGGCGTGCAGGATGTTGAGGTAGTGCGTGCGGTTCTGCGGGAAGATCGTGGCGACCAGCGGGTTGGCCACGGCTTCAAGGGTGCCGTTCGCGTAGGCGAAGATGAACATGCCCCAGAAGAGGAAACCGTAGGCGTTCTCCGGGGTGGAGGCGCCGAAGGTCACGAAGGCCGAGATGATGTGGCCGAGGAGCGCCAGGGCGACGAGCTTGCCGTATCCGAACTTGTCGACGAGCACGCCGCCGATGATGATGCCGAAGCAGAAGCCGGAGAAACCAGCGCCACCGATCGCGCCGAGCTGGGCGCCGGTGAAGTGGTATTGTTCGGCCCAGGCGCCGAAGATGCCGCCGCGGAGGGCGAAGCCGACGCCGGCGGCAAGGATGGCCATGAAACCGGCCCAGAGGAGCCGCTTCGCATTAGGTACGGAGTTTTCTTGCATAGTGTAGGGGGGGTACGGGTGTGAATAAAACCCACCAATCCCCCTCTGTCGAGAAGGCAAATCGCAGTTTTCGGGCATTTAACCCGTCCGTCGAAACCCGTCAGGCCCCTTTGCCGGCCCCGTGGAGGCGCCGGTACTCGGTCGGGCTGAGCTTCATGGCCCGTCGGAACTGCCGGGAGAAGTCGCTGGCGTCGTAGAACCCGGTCCGGACCGCGACCTCCGAGGGGCGCAGGGTGGTCGTCCGGAGGAGGTCGGAGGCGGCGGCCACCCGCATGCGGACGAGGTAGGCCCGGGGGCTGACCTGGTAGGCTTTGTGGAATTTGCGCTCGAACTGGCGGATCGAGAGGCCGGTCAGTTTGGCCAGTTTGGCGATGTGGAGGCTCTCGGTGAGGTTGTCCTTGATGAACTCGGCCGCGGCCTCGACCTGCAGGAAGGGCTCCAGGATGGCCTTCGTCCCTTCGTAGCTGCGGACCGTCCCGCAGACCCCGCAAGGGCGGCCATCCACGTCGAAAATCGGCAGTTTCGTGGTCTCGTACCAGATGTGCTCCCCGCTTTCGGACGGGAAGAGCTCGATGATGCGGGGTACCGGTTGGCCGGTCTGGATGATCTGCAGGTCCTTCTTGCGGAAGGCCGCCACCAGCTCCGGCGGGAATACATCGCTGTCGGTCTTGCCGAGCAGGCTGGTCTCGTCCTTGTGACCGCACCGCTGGGCGAAGGCTTGGTTGCACATGGTGAAACGACCCTCGAGGTCCTTCGCGAAGAACATGACCCCGGGCAGGTGGTCGAAGACCGTCCGGAGGCTGCGCACTTGGAGCCGGCGGAGCCAAGCCTCCTGGGCGTCGGTCGTTTTCATACAACTAGGATTCCGCCCGGTCAGGGGGAGGTCGACTCAATAATTAAAGCCTACGATCGGTCCGGCTGGAGCGGACGGATCCAGGGGTAGATGTCGCAATCAACCCTCCTGACGGGCCGCCGAGCCGGGGCTAATACGCCGGCGGGGAGAGGCTAATGCCCGCCCGCCCGGACCAACTTCGGGTTGAGGTCCGCCAGGATTTCGCCTCCTTGGGGGCCTCACACCATGCGTCTCCTCCCGATCCTCGCCCTGACCTCCCTCGTCGCCGCCGCCCACGCCGCGCCCGACGCCGAAACCATGAAGCGCGGCCAGGCCGTCTACTCCCGCACCTGCATCGCCTGCCACCAGCCGACCGGCATGGGTCTGCCTCCCGTCTTCCCGCCCCTCGCTGGTTCGGAGTGGGTCGCCAAGGACGCCTCGATCGCCGTCCGCAACATCGTCAACGGCATGACGGGCCCGGTCACCGTCAAGGGCACGACCTACAACAGCATGATGCCCCCGGTCGCCGGCCTGTCCGACAAGGACATCGCCGATGTCGTGACCTACGTGAACAATTCCTGGGGCAACACCGGCCCGTCCGTGACCGAGGCCGAAGTCGCCGCCATCAAGAAGAAGTACGCCGACCGCAAGACCCCGTGGACCGCGGCCGAGTACGAGAAGGAAGCCCCGGCCAAGAAGTAAGCGGCCGGCTCCCGGGCGGGTCGGCTTGACCCGTCGGGACCTCTGACGCACCTTGGGTGTCCAACACCCAAGGCGCGCCCGCGTCCGTCCCCATGCCCGACCCTCATCCCCTTGCCGGCACCCCTCGCCGGTCCCGCGACCAGGTGGCCGACCTCCATTTCATGGACGCGCGCTACAAGCTGCTCGACCTCGCGGCCTTCCTCGACCGCCTCGAGCGGGCCAGCGGCGCCGACGACCATCGCGTCCGCGGTCTTCGCCAGGCCCTGCCGCTCCTGCTCGAAGGGGGCGACGACCGCGTGGCCCGGATCCTGAACCTTTGGAGCGACCCTAGCCTCACCCCGATCGAGAAGGCCGACACGAAGTCGGCCTCCGGCGTCTGGCCCGGTCTCAAGTAAGCCCCCGCCATGCGTTACATCGAACCCCACGGCCACATGGTGAGCCGCACCACGGACGACTACCAGGCGATGGCCCTGGCCGGTTGCGCCGCCATCTGCGAGCCGGCGTTCTGGGCCGGCTTCGACCGCAAGTCGGCCGACGGTTTCCATGATTATTTCTGCCAGCTGACCCAGCACGAGCCCAAGCGCGCCGCCAAGTACGGCCTGCCGCACTACTGCTGGCTCTGCATCAACCCGAAGGAGTCCGAGGACATGGCGCTCGCCGCCGACGTGCTCGCCCTCATCCCGCAGTTCATCGGCGCGCCCACCGTGCTCGGCATCGGCGAGATCGGCCTCAACAAGAACACGCGCAACGAGATGAGGATCCTCGAGCAGCACATCGAGCTCGCCGTGAAGCACGACCAGCTGATCCTCGTGCACACCCCGCACCTCGAGGACAAACGCAAGGGCACCCGCCTCATCACCGACGTCCTCAAGGCCCACCCCGGCGTCCGCCCCGAGCGCGTCATCATCGACCACGTCGAGGAGCACACCATCGCGGGCGTGCTCGACCAGGGTTTCTGGGCGGGCATCACGCTCTATCCCGAATCCAAGGCCACGCCGGTCCGCGCGGTCGACATGCTCGAGAACTTCGCCTCGCAGCGCGTCTGGCTGAACAGCGCGTGCGACTGGGGGCACAGCGACCCGATCGCCGTGCCCAAGGCCGCCGCCGAGATGCGCCGCCGGGGCCACTCCGCCGCCGCCATCGACAGCCTCGTGTACGGCAACCCCGTCCGCTTCCTGTCGCAGTCGAAGAACTTCAAGGACCCGCAGGCCCTGCGCTGATCGTGAAGCTCACCTCCGGCCTCAGCCTCGCCTACTGCACCAACGTCCACCGCGGCGAAGGGTGGGCCGAGACCTTCGCGGGCTTGCGCGACCATGCGCTGCGCGTGCGCGACCGCGTCTCGCCCGGCCGGACCTACGTCCTCGGCCTGCGCCTCGGCGACCGCGCCGCGGCCGAGCTCGCCGAGCCCGCGACGCTGACGGCCTTCCGCCTTTGGTTGGACAAGGAGAACTGCGTCGTCGCCGGCATCAACGGCTTCCCGTTCGGTCCGTTCCACGGCCAGGCCGTGAAGGACAACGTCTTCGCGCCCGACTGGTGCGAGCCCGCCCGCCTCGAATACACCAACCGGCTCTTCGACCTTCTCGCCGCGTTCGGCCCGCCGGACCAGGTCGGCACCGTCAGCACGCTGCCCGGCTCTTTCAAGGGCTTCGGCCGGAACGCCGACGAGCTCAAGGTCATGCGCCGCAACCTGCTCGCGTGCGGCGAACACCTCGACCGCCTCCGCGACCGCACCGGCGTCACCCTGCGCCTCGCGCTCGAGCCCGAGCCGCTCGGCCACGCCGAGAACACGCCCGAGGCGCTCCGCCTCTTCGAGCAGCTCCGCGCCGAGGAACCGGCGCGCGGCCTGGTCGACCGCACGCTCGGCATCGCCTACGACACCTGCCACTTCGCGCTGCAGTATGAACAGGCCCACGAGGCCATCGCGCGGCTCGACGCCGGCGGCGCGCCGGTGCTCAAGTTCCACCTGAGCTCGGCCTTGCGGCTCAAGCCCACCGAGGTCGCCCTCGCGCGCCTCGCCAAGATGCACGAGCCCGTGTACCTGCACCAGACGATGGGCCGCGCCAAGGATGGCGCGATCGTCCGCTTCAAGGACATCCCGCTGGCCATGGCCGCGGTCGACCAGCTGCGCACGCTCGAGGAATTGCGCGTGCACTTCCACGTGCCGGTGAACGCCGACCGCCTGTCCGACGAACTTTCGACGACGAACGACCACCTGCGCGACGCGATCGCGGTGATCGGCAAGGATCCCGGTCGTTGCCGCGAGCTCGAGATCGAGACGTATACCTGGGAAGTCCTCCCGCCCGAGGTCCGCACCGCCGACGTCGCCGACATGATCGCGGCGGAGTACCGCTGGGTCCTCGCCGAGCTGGCGAAAGCCGGCGTGCAGCCGCGCTGATTTCCTTTATGAAACTCCGTCCCTGGTTGGTCCTCTCCCGCGCCTCCAACCTGCCGACGGTCTGGTCGTCGGTCCTGGTCGGGTGGTTGGCCGCCACCTATTGGGACGGGATGTCCTCTTCGATCTCGCTCGACCCGCGGATGGTTGATTACGGCCAGCCGGCGTCCGCCCCGATCCTCTTCTGGCCGCTCACCTGGCTCTTGCTGGCGATCTCGGCGATCTACGTCGGCGGCATGATCCTGAACGACGCCTTCGACGTGGAATGGGACGCGCAGCATCGCCCGTCGCGGCCGATTCCGTCCGGGGCCGTCTCGCGACAGGCCGCCTTTCTCGTCGGCTTTGGCCTGCTGTTCGCAGGCGCGGCGGGCGCCATCATCTTGCGGTTCCTGCGCATGGCCGCGGTGCCCGAAGTCGCCGCCGGCAAGCAGGGCACCGACGTCGGCCTGTTCGCGGCGATCGTCCTGGCGCTCGTCGCGTGCGTGCTCGTCTACGACCGCTGGCACAAAGGCGTCGTCTGGGCGCCCGTGGTGATGGGGCTCTGCCGCGCCCTGTTGCCTATCTTGGGTGCCGCGCTGGCGGGAGAATCCATCCTCGCGACGCTCGCCGGGCCCGCGGAACTCTATCTCCTCGCCGCCGCCACCTTGTGGGCCCACACGTTCGGCCTGACCTGGGTCGCGCGGCATGAGGCCGTCGCCGGCACCCCGCCGACTTGGACCGCCTGGGCGCTCTTCGTGGTTCCGCTCCCGTTGGCAATCTACGCGGGCTTCAGCCGGGCGGGCAGCGGGCTCTGGGCCTGGCCGGCCTTGGCGCTGTTCGTCGCCTGGATCTGGATCTCGAATCGTCGCCATCCCTTGCCCACGGGCGTGCCCGGTCGCGTGTCCGATCGTCTCGCCGCGTCCCCGTTCCTCGACTATCTCATCCTGGGTCGACCGTTCCTCTGGTCGACGATCCTGCTCGGGGCTCCGGCGGCGGTGATCTTCCATCCGACCCACGTGGCGAACCTGGTGCCCTTCGGCGCGCTTGCGCTGCTCGGGCCGCTGGCCTGCTTCGGCCTGACCTTGCTGTTCCGTCGCTGGATTCCGCAGACCTAGCGGATTTGGCGGGAATTGGTCGGGCGGGGGAGGGAACAGGGCTTGCCCGCGGGGGTCGTAGGGTTTCTGATAAACCCTCCCCCGGGCCATGTCCGACTCCCTTGACCTCGAATTCACGGTGACCTACCGCCACCGCATCTTCTTCACGGAGCATGCGTTCGCGGCCGGCAATCGGGTGCTGGCGGACCTCTTCGCCGGGGCCAAGGTCATCCCGATCGTGGATTCGGGCCTCGCGAACTCCCGTCCGCGCTTCGTGGCGGAGGTCGCCGCCTACGGGAAGGCTACGGGCGTCAATTTCACCCGTGAACCGCTGGTGCTGACCGGCGGGGAGCCGGCCAAAAAGGACTCCGCGGTGGTCAAGGCGGCCCTCGCGGCCATCGAGGCCGACAAGATCTGCCGGCATTCCTACGTGCTCGCCATCGGCGGCGGGGCGTTCCTCGACGCGGTCGGGTTCGCCGCGGCCACCGCCCACCGCGGCGTGCGTCTCGTCCGCATGCCGACCACGACGCTCGGCCAGGGCGACGCCGGGGTCGGGGTGAAGAACGGCATCAACACTTTCGGGAAGAAGAACTTCACCGGCGCGTTCGCCGTGCCGGCCGCCGTCTTCAACGACCTCGCCCTGCTCGCCTCGCTCGACGCCCGCGGCCTTCGCGACGGACTCGTCGAGGCCGTGAAGGTCTCGCTTCTCAAGGATCCGCTCTTCTTCGGCAACCTCGAGAAAGAGGCCGCCTTGCTCGCCGCCGGCGACCTCCCGGCCATCGGCCGCGCCGTCCGCCGTTCGGCCGAGCTCCATGCCCGCCACATCGCCGGCAACGGCGACCCCTTCGAGCTCGGCAGCGCCCGTCCCCTCGACCTCGGCCATTGGGCCGCGCACAAGCTCGAATCGATGACGAACCATCGCCTCACGCACGGCGAGGCCGTCGCGGTGGGCCTGGCGCTCGACCTCCTTTGCGCGCGCGATCTCGGGTTCCTCGGCGCGGCCGAGACCGCCCGCGCGCTCGACCTGCTCGTCGCCCTCGGTTTCAGGATTTACGCGCCCGAGATGCACCAGGACGGCGGCGCCACCATGCTCGCCGGCCTCGAGGAGTTCCGCGAACACCTCGGCGGCCAGCTCACGCTCGTCCTGCCGACCGCCATCGGCCGGTCGACCCAGGTCCACGTCATGCCCACCGACGTCGTGCGCCGCGCCACCGACGAGCTCCGCGCGCGCGACCAGCAGCCATGCGCCGCGCGGTCCTGAACGTCGTCGGTCTCTCCGCCCGCGACCTGTCGTCTGGCGTCATGCCGCGCCTCGCCGCGCGCGCGGCGAAAGGCTCCGTCGCCCGGGTGAAGCCCGCGTTCCCCGCCGTCACCTGCACCGCGCAGTCCGATTACCTCACCGGCAAGCTGCCGTCCGCGCACGGCATCGTCGGCAACGGCTGGTATGATCGCGCGCTGAGCGAGGTGCAGTTCTGGAAGCAGTCCAACCGGCTCGTCGGCGCGCCGAAGGTCTGGGACGACCTCCATGCGAAGAATCCCAAGCTGAAGGTCGCGAACCTCTTCTGGTGGTACAACATGGGTACGAACGCGGACCTCTCCGTCACGCCGCGTCCGATCTACAAGGCCAATGGCGGCAAGATCTTCGACATCACGTCGTACCCGTATTCATTGGCGAACCGCCTCAAGCGCGACCTCGGCCCGTTCCCGTTCCATTCGTTCTGGGGCCCGCGCGCCGGCCTGCCCTCGACGAAGTGGATCGCCGATGCCGCGCGCTGGGTCGAGGAGAAGGAAAAGCCCGACCTCAACCTGGTCTACCTGCCGCACCTCGACTACGACCTGCAGCGCTTCGGGCCGAACGACCCGCGCAGCGACGCCGCGCGCCGCGAGGTCGACGCGCTGGTCGGCGACCTGGCCGATTTCCTCGAAGCCCGCGGCGTGGACGTGGTCATCGTCTCCGAATACGCCATCACCGCGGTCGACCGCGCCGTCCCGCTGAACCAGGTCCTGCGCGCGCACGACTGGCTCGTGTTCAAGCACGAGGACGGCTCCGAGATGCTGGATGTCTTCAATTCGCGGGCCTTCGCCGTCGTCGACCACCAGGTCGCCCACGTCGTCGTCCTCGATCCCGCCATCCGCGAGGAAGTCCGCAAAGTCCTCCTCGCCACCCCGGGCGTCGCGCAGGTGCTCGACGGCGAGGCCCAGGCCGCGGCCGGGATCGCGCACCCGCGCAGCGGCGACTTCGTCGTGGTGTCCGACGACCATAGCTGGTTCTCGTATTACTGGTGGGAGGAAGGCGAGGGCGACCCCGACTACGCCCGCACCATCGATATCCACCGCAAGCCCGGCTACGACCCCGTCGAGCTGTTCATCGACCCGAAGATCCGCTTCCCGATGCTCAAGATCGCCTGGTTCCTGTTGAAGAAGACCCTCGGGTTCAAGGCGCTGATGGAGGTGATCTCGCTGGATGCCTCCTTGGTGAAGGGCTCGCATGGCCGCGTGCCGGCGGACTCCCTCGACTGGCCGGTCTGCATCGCCGCCCGCGACGCCGCCCTGCCGGCCGAGGTCGTCTCGACCGACGTCCATACGCAGATCCTGCGGGGTTTCTGAGCGTCGCGCGGTTGCGGGGTGGACTCGGAACCTCTGCGCCGCATGGTGGTCGGTAGCCCCGTACCCCGATGGATGCCCGCCCCTTAGCCCTGTTGTTCGCCCTGAGCGCCGCCGCGGCGACGTTCCCCGCACCGACGAACAACCAGCCGGTGACGATCCCGCTGCTCACCCCGGCGGAGGCGCTCGCCAAGCTACATCTCCCCGAGGGCTTCCAGGCCACGCTCTTCGCCGGCGAGCCCGATGTGCGCCAACCGATCGCCCTTTGCTGGGACGAACGCGGCCGCCTCTGGGTCGCGGAGAACTACACCTATTCCGACGGCAAGGAGCGCTTCGACCTGAAGCTGAAGGATCGGATCGTGATCTTCGAGGACACCGACCACGACGGGAAATTCGATAAGCGTACGGTCTTCACCGACGACGTGCAGATGCTCACGAGCATCGAGCGCGGGTTCGGTGGCGTGTGGGCGATGTGCCCGCCGCACCTGCTCTTCATCCCGATGGAGGGCGACAAGCCCGCGGGCCCGCCGCAAGTCGTGCTCGATGGCTTCAGCACCACCGCCGCCAGCCGCCACACCTTCGCCAACGGCCTGAAGTGGGGCCCGGATGGCTGGCTTTACGGCCGCGTGGGCATCTCGAGCACGTCGTGGATCGACGTCCCCAACGTGCCCAAGGAGAAGCGCCAGCCGACCGCGGGCGGGCTTTGGCGCTACCACCCGGTGACCAAGGTCTTCGAGCCGTATTGCCACGGCACGACAAACCCCTGGGGCTCCGACTGGACGAAGGACCATGAGCTGATGTTCATCAACACGGTCATCGGCCACGGTTGGCAGGGGATCCACGGCGCGCACTTCAAGCGCATGCATGGCGAGGATCCGTACCCGTTCGTGTACGAGTTGATCGACCAGCAGGCGGACCACTACCACTGGGACACCGGCAAGAAGTGGAACGACGCGGAGGGCGGTCGCGGCGGCGCCGATGCGTTCGGCGGCGGCCACGCCCACGTGGGGATGATGATCTACCAGGGCGATAACTGGCCCTCCCAATATCGCGACAAGCTCATGACCCTGAACCTCCATGGTCGCCGCACCAACGTGGAGTCCATCGAACGGGTCGGCAGCGCGCTGGTGATGAAGCATCAGCCCGATATCCTGAAATCCGACGACCTTTGGTTCCGCGGGATCGAGCTCAGCCAAGGTCCCGACGGCGCGGTCACGATCCTCGACTGGAGCGACATCGGCGAATGCCACGACCAGGACGGCATCCACCGTACCAGCGGCCGCATCTTCAAGGTCGCGTATGGCACCCCGAAACAGCCCTCCGTCGACCTGACCACCGCCACGCCGACCCAGCTCGTCGAGCTGCAGCGCAGCCAGAACGAGTGGCTGGTGCGCATGGCGCGCTGGGAACTCCGCGAACGCGCCTGGAAAGGCGCCGACCTCTCGTCCGCCTTGCCCGCCTGGGAGAAGCTCGCCGCCGAGGCCGACCCCGTGCTGGCGCTCAACGCGCACTCGACGCTGCTCGCGTTGCGTGCGACCAAGCAAGGCGCCGCGCCTTTCGAGGCCCAACATGGCGCGCGTTATTCCCCGGCCGCCGTCGTCGCCGAGCAGCGCCCCGATGTCCTCGCCCGCCTCATCGAACGCGAACTCACCGAGCCGCTGGTGCGCCGCAATAACTCCCTGACAAAATACCCGACCGACTTCGGGTTCATCGCGTCCTGCGAAGCCGAGGAGAACGCTCTACTCGCCCTCGCCGCGCAGCCGCGTGGCCAGCGCGTTCGCCTCGCCCTTGCCGAAGCCCTCCCGCACCTTAGCGCGCCCATCCGCGTGCTCGTCGCCCAGCATCTCCTCCGCTACGAACAGGACACGACCGACCACAACCTGCCGCTCCTGGTCTGGACGGGCATCCGCGAGCTGCCTTTGACCGAGTTGGCGAACTGCGCGCATGTCTGTCGGATCCCGCAGGTCAGCAAGCTCATCGCCCGCCGCCTCGCCGAAGCCTCGGACAAGCAACCGGGCCCGTTGAACGACCTGCTCGCGGAAGCCGCCGAGATGCCCGACGGGCATGGCCCGCTCGTCGCCGGTCTGGCCGACGGGCTCAAAGGCTGGCGCAAGGCGAAGAAGCCCGCCGCGTGGGACAAGTTCGTCGCTTCCATCCCGAAGACCGAGACCGCCGCGATCGAGGCCGTCCGCCAGCTGAACGTCCTCTTCGGCGACGGCCTCGCGCTGGACGCCCTCCGCAAGATCGCCTTGGACGACTCCGCGCTGACCGAGCAACGCCGCACCGCGCTCCTCGCGCTCATCGAGGCCGGCGACAAGGACCTCCGCGCCGATTGCGAGAAACTCCTCACCGTCCGCGGCGTCGCCCTCGAGGCGATGCAGGGCCTCACGCGCTTCGATGACCCTGCCGTGGCGAAGAAGATCCTCGAGCGCTACCCGCAGCTCTACCCGCACGAGCGCCCGCAGGCGATCATGGCGCTCGTCTCCCGTCCGCGTTTCGCGACCGAGCTGCTTCGGGCGATCGAGACCGGCAAGATTCCCAAAGCCGACCTCGGGCCGGCGGCGGCTCGCCAGGTGCGCGGGTTCAATGACGAGAATCTCAATGCTCTCTTGGCGAAGGTCTGGGGCGAGACGCGCGCCTCGTCGGCGGACAAACTCAAGCTCATGGCGGAACTCAAGGCGCGCCACACCGCCGCGGAACTCGCGTCGGGCGACGCCGGGCGCGGGCGCGCGCTCTTCGCGGGCGTATGCGGGCAGTGCCACAAACTTTTCGGCGAGGGTGGGGCGCTCGGACCCGATCTCACCGGCAGCGGTCGGCGCGACTTCAATTACCTCGTCGAGAACATCGTCGACCCGAGCGCCGTCGTGGACGCGGCCTACTATCTCAACACGCTCACGCTGAAGGATGGTCGCGTCCTCAGCGGGATCGTCGGCGCGCAGACCGAGCGCACCCTCACGCTCCGCATGGTCGGCCAGGAAAACGTCATCGAACGCGCGGACATCGCGAAGCGCGAGACCCTGCCCATCTCGCTCATGCCCGAGGGGCTCCTCCAAGGCTTCACCCCCGAGCAGCAAAGGGACCTTTTCAAGTACCTGATGGGCGAAGGACAGGTGCCGATGGGGAAGTAGTCCGGCTGGCCCGGATGAAACTGACAGTTTTAAGTCATTTAAATAAAGCGTTTTACGAAATTACTGTCAGTTAATCGGGACTTAATGCTTGCAGTAGGGTGTTAATTAAGCAGGGTGCTGGGCATCGATTTGTCGCCTTCCTGGGTGGCAGACCAGCCCCGGCAACATCGGCCGTTAGCTTAGCGGTCAGAGCAGGCTCTTTATAAGGGCCAGGTCGCGGGTTCGAGTCCCGCCCGGCCGACCCGCCGCCCCTTTCTCCCTTCCCGCATGTACCTCCTCAACGAAGAACCCATCGCCTTCTATGGCAGCCAGACCGATGCCAAGACCCTCGCCGCCAAGCGCGGCGCCCTCGACCTCCTCATCACGGTCGGCCTTCTCCCCGCCAGCCGGGTTCGCTCGCAGCTCGTGCGTTCTTTCGATCAGGCCGCATTCCTGCGCAGCCTGACGGTCGATGGCACCGAGACCGTGCTGGAAGCGAAGGATATCCTCCTGATCCCCGTCGCCGAGCGGCTCGCCTTCCTCAAGGGGGTCGCCCGGGTGCTGGCGGCCGTCGCCGGCGAGCCCCCGACGATCTACGCGACCCATGCCATCCGCCGGGTGCCGCTCGCGGCCTTGGCCACGCTGGTCGCCTCGGCTCGCCGGGATCGTCAGCGGGCCTTCGCGGTCCTGGATAAGTCCGTGGGCGCGGGTTTCGAGTCGTTCGCCTTGGGACGAGGTCTCGCCTACGAGGAGTGGGTCAAGACCCTCGCGACCGAGCGCCTCGGCGGGGCCACGACGGAAGGCGTTGACTTCGCGGAGCTCGAGCGCCTCGCCGGCGCCCGTCTCCTCGAGGCCATCGGCGAGACCGGCCAGGCCTTCTGATCGGTCGGTGGAACGGCGAACGGGAGTCCTTCTCCGCGCGCCTCGT
>JBEGOO010000089.1:0-21948 GCA_041182045.1 Verrucomicrobiota bacterium | reverse complement strand
GTGGGCGGGGGTGCCTCGGCTTAGAACTTGAAGATGCTCTGGACGGCCACGTACGTGGACGAAGGGGTCGCGCCGTAGGAGGACACGGCCGAGATCTCGCCCCGGACGGTGAAGTGGTCGTTGACCGAGTAGCTCGGGGCCAGGGTATACTTCGTGTTCGCTTCGCCGCCGGTCGGCTTATCGCCGCTGACGCGGGCGGTGAGGGAGACCTTGGAGCTCAAGGCCTTCGTGTAGGCGAGGAGCCAGAGGGAGCCTTCGCTCTCGATCTGGATGTACTCGGCGCTGACGGAGTCCGTCTTGCTGAGGGCGTAGCTGGCCCAGAGGTCGTAGAACACCTTGCTGCTGGCGACCTCGTCGGCGACGCCGAACCAGATCGTGGTATCCTTGATGCCCTTGTAGGTGAAGTAGGCCTCGAGACCGGGCTTCTTCAGGTCGCCGTCGCCCTTATAGACGCCCTGGCCGACGCCCGGATAGATGGAGTCGACGACGGCGAGGCCGGCGCCGTAGGTGGCCGCGGCGTAGTCGAGCTTCACGCCGGTGTGGTAGGCCGGGATCGGCGCCAACTGGGTGTTCGCGTAGGAGACCTGGGTCATGTTCGGCACGTCGAAGGCCTCGAAACCCATGTAGGAGAGGAACTTGCCGGCCGTGACGGAGAGCCCGCCGCCCGCGTCGACGGTGAAGTAGGCGTCGAGGACGTCGGTCTTGGTGCCGTTATAGAAGAGGCTGGCGTAGCCGGTGACGGCGCCGAACTTGCCGGTCGCGCCGAACTTGGCGGCGGACAGGGCGGCCGTGCTGGTGGAGGAGCCGGTCGTCGACGTGTAGTCGGCGGTGGCCACCGCGTAGCCATCGAACGTCACCGCGGGGGCGGGGGCGTCGGCGGCCTGGGCGGCGAGGGAGGAAGCGGCCACGAGGAAGGCGGCCGCGATTTTGCTATGGGTGTTCATGGGTGTTGGTGTTGGGTGCTCGATGGCGAGAGCCTAGGAGCAACGGCCGTGCCAAAGCCGCGGAACCGCCGTCGCGGCGTCGCGGCGCCGTCACTTTGCCGAAACCTCGGCGGGGAACCGCGCGGGTGGTTTCCGTTTCTCGGCAGGTTGCTCTTTTTTCTCCTGCGCGCGGCGCCGCCGCCCGGTTTTTCCCGCTGGCTAAAATCGACCACGCCCGCTTGATTGCGGGCATGCACCCCGCCGCCGCCTCGCGCTACGCCGACGCCTCCTTCCAAGCCCGTTGCGGCCGCTCCGGTCTCCACCTCCCGCGGATCGCGCTCGGGCTCTGGCATAACTTCGGGAGCGTCGACGACCCGGCGGTCGCCCGCGCGATCGCGCTGCGCGCCTTCGACCTCGGGGTGACGCACTTCGACCTCGCGAACAACTACGGGCCCGTCCCGGGTTCGGCCGAGGAGACGTTCGGGCGCATCCTCCGCGCGGACCTGGGCGCCTACCGGGACGAGCTCATCATCTCCACCAAGGCCGGCTACACGATGTGGCCCGGCCCGCACGGCGACTTCGGCTCCCGGAAATACCTCCTGGCCTCGCTCGACCAGTCCCTGAAGCGGATGGGGCTCCCGTACGTCGACATCTTCTACAGCCACCGTCGCGACCCGCACACCCCGATGGAGGAGACGATGGGCGCCGTCGCGACGGCCGTGAAGTCCGGCAAGGCCCTCTACGCCGGGATCTCGAACTACAACCCGACGGACACCGCCCGGGCCTGCGCGATCCTCCGCGACCTCGGCACGCCCTGCGTGGTGCACCAGCCCAAGTACAGCCTGTTCGAACGGACGCCGGAAGCGGGCTTGCTCGACGTGGTGGAGAAGGAGGGCCTCGGCTGCGCGATCTTCTCGCCGCTCGCCCAGGGCCTGCTGACCGACCGCTACCTGCAGGGCATCCCGGCCGACGCGCGCGCCGGCAAGCCGCACGGCTTCCTGCGTCCCGAGCAGATCGACGCGGCGAAGTTGGCGAAGGTCCGGGCCCTCGGGGAGATCGCCCGGGAACGCGGCCAACCCCTCGCCTCGATGGCCCTGGCCTGGGCGCTCCGCGACCGACGGGTCACGTCGGCCATCATCGGCGCCAGCAAGGTCGCCCAGTTGGAGCAGTGCGTGGCGGCCGCCAAGTCGGCGCCCTTCACGGCCGACGAGCTCCGCCGGATCGACGCGATCACGCTCGCCTGACACTCCGGGGTTGTCCCGGCCCGGCCACCCGCCAACTGTAGCCGCATGTCCGCCGGCCCCGACGCCCTCCCCTTCAAGATCAGCGTGCTGGTCTTCCTGCACGACGAGGCCGGCCGCCTCCTCCTGCTGCAGCGCACCAAGGCCCCGAACATCGGGTGCTGGAGCCCGCCCGGCGGCAAGCTGGAGATGGCCACCGGCGAATCGCCGTTCGAGTGCGCCGTCCGCGAGACGAAGGAGGAGACCGGCGTGGAGATCGCCACGTCGGACCTGCACCTCTTCGGGATGGTGTCCGAGAAAGGCTACGAAGGGCAGTCGCACTGGCTGATGTTCCTCTTCGATTGCCGCCGCCCGCTGCAGGGCCTGCCCCCGACCATCGACGAAGGCCGCTTCGCGTTCTTCTCCCGCGCGGAGCTGGCGACCACGCGGGTCCCCGAGACCGACCGTACGCTCCTCTGGCCGATCTGGGACGAACATCGCCGCGGGTTCATCGCCTACCGCGCCGAATGCGACCCCGGCGCGCCGCTGCGCATGACGGTCGAGGAGACGCAGGCGCGCCCCAACCTCGACTGACCATGGACGCCGCGGGCGCCGAAGCCGAGTTCAAGCGGACCAACCGCAAGCCGGCCTACCCGATCGGCGAGGCGCTCCGCACGTACCTCGCCCGCGAAGGCCGCGAGGTGCCGTTGCCGGTCACCTACGCCGAGCTGCGCAACTTCACCGCGGCGATGCCGCTTCTCGAGCGCGGCAAGGACACGCTCTGGGAGACGGTCGCGTACCCGCGCGACGAGATGGACCGCCTCTCGCAGGGGCTGCTCGAGACCTACGCCCTCCTGCGCGGCGAAGGCGGCATGAAGGTCTTCAGCCACGTCTACGTGGACCGCGTCGACTTCTGCTCCTTCGGCAACTCGCAGCCCTTCCGCGTCCGCATCGTCAACGCCTACAACGAGAACCACGACTACTTCTACGTGAAGGTCGGCGACGCCTCCCGCGTCTGCGGGCTGGAACTCGAGCACCTGCTCTCGCCCAACCGCATGCTCTACCTGACGTGGGGCGAGACCTTGGTCGAGGAGCACGTGACCGGCATCCCGGGCGACATCTTCGCCGCCCAATGGCTCGAGGCGGGGCAGCACCACCCCGTCCGCCTCGCCAAGGAGCTGATCAAGTTCGAGGAGCGCTGCCTCGTCCGCCTGCTCGGCGACATGCGCGCGTACAACTTCGTGATCGCGGTCACCCCGGATTTCGACGCCACGGCGATCCGCGTCCGCGCGATGGACTTCGACCAGCAGTCCTACGACGGCCGCCTGCGGTTCTACCTCCCGGGCTCCTTCAAGGAGAACCGGCCGTTCGCGCAGCTCTGCGCCAAGCATATCAACGCCGCCTCGGCCGCCCAGTACCGTCGCGAGGAGCAGTCCCTGATCCATCGTCGCCACCTGGCCGCGCCCGACCGGGTCAAGGACCTCCTGGCCGCCCTGCGCGCCAACCCGCTGACCACCCCCGAGAAAGCCCGCGAATTGGCCGAGGGGCTGGCGGATTACCACCGGGACCCGGCCTTCCGGCAGGAGACCGACATGGCGGGGCTGATCGAGGCCAGCCTGGCCCGCCTGGACCGGGTCCTGCGCTCCCCCTAGTAATCGCTGGACAGGAGGTTGACGGAGCCGACATTCTCGGAGGCCTGCGATGAGCGACTCCCTTAGGCACGAATGCGGCATTGCCCTGGTCCGGCTGACGAAGGACCTGAAGTGGTATCAGGAGAAGTATGGCTCGCCGCTCCACGGCTTCAACCAGCTCTTCCTCCTCATGGAGAAGCAGCACAACCGCGGCCAGGACGGCGCGGGCATCGGCTGCGTCAAGGTCGGGGCCGAGAACGGGGAGGCCTTCCTCTTCCGCGACCGCGAGATCGGCGCCCAGGGCCTGACCCAGATCTTCACCCGCCAGATCAAGACCTACGCCGACCAGGTCCGCGAGGGCGTCATCGTCCCCGAGTTCCCCGAGACGGTGAAGCGGCACTTCGACTTCGGCGGCGAGGTCCTGCTGGGCCACCTACGCTACGGCACCTCCGGCAACTTCGACTCGGTCTCCTGCCACCCCTACGCGCGCAAGTCCATCTGGCCGACCCGCAACCTGCTGGTCGCCGGCAACTTCAACCTCACCAACACCGCGGAGCTGAACGCCTCCCTGACCGAGCGCGGCGCCCACGTGATCTACTCGACGGACACGCAGTCCATCCTCGAGGAGATCGGGTTCTGGCTGGACGAGGAGCACGACCGCCTCTTCAAGGCCTTCAAGGACCAGGGCCTCAACGGCATGGCCGTCCAGCACGAGATCTCGAAGCACCTCGACGTCGGCAACGTCCTGCGCAAGGCGGCCAAGAACTGGGACGGCGGCTACGCGATCGCCGGGCTCATCGGCAACGGCGACTCCTTCGTGCTGCGCGACCCCAACGGCATCCGGCCGTGCTGGTACGTCCACACCGAGGACCTCTTCGCCGTCGCCTCGGAGCGCGTCGCGCTGATGACCATCGTCGGCGTCGCCCAGGCCGACGTCCAGGAGCTGCCCCCCGGCCACGCCCTCATCATGAAGGCGGACGGCCGCCACTCGGTCGAGTGCGTCCACGCCCCCGGCGAACGCCGCCACTGCTCGTTCGAGCGCATCTACTTCTCGCGCGGCAACGACCCCGAGATCTACGCGGAACGCAAGGCGCTCGGCGCGGCGCTGGCCGACGAGGTGCTCGCCCTGATCCAGGACGACCACCACCACGCGATCTTCTCCTACATCCCGAACACGGCGGAGATCGCCTGGTACGGCCTGATGGAGGAGCTGCGTCTCCGCCGCCGCTCGCAGGTCCGCCGGCAGCTCGTCGAGGCCCAGCGCGCCGGGAAGCTCGACGAGGCCACCATCGACCGCCTCGTCCTCGGCGGCTGGCCCCGCGGCGAGAAGGTCGCCCACAAGGACGTCAAGCTGCGCACGTTCATCTCGCAGGAGAAGAACCGCATGCAGATGGCCTCGCACGTGTACGACATCTCCTACGGCACGGTGAAGGAGGGCGACACCTTGGTCTGCGTCGACGACTCGATCGTCCGCGGGACGACGCTCCGCCAGTCCATCCTCCGCATCCTCGCCCGCCCGAACCCGAAGCGCATCGTCATCGCCTCGACGGCCCCGCAGATCCGCTACCCGGACTGCTACGGCATCGACATGTCCGAGATGGGCAAGTTCCTCGCCTTCCAGGCGGCGGTCGCGCTCTGCAAGGAGCGCGGCATGACCGACCTCCTCCGCGAGGTCTACGAGGACTGCGTCGCCCAGGCCAAGCGGCCGACGACCGAGATGCGCAACCACGTGAAGCGCATCTACGACGCCTTCACCGAGCAGGAGATCGCCGCCAAGGCGGCCGAGCTCGTCTACCCGGTGAAGTCCGGCTGGAAGGGCGAGCTGGTCCTCGTGTTCCAGCAGATCGAGTCGCTGCACCGCGCCTGCCCGACGAGCCGCGGCGACTGGTATTTCACGGGCGACTACCCGACCCCGGGCGGCCTGGGCGTGCTCAACCGCGCCTACATGAACTACTGGGAGAAGCGCGAAGGCCGCGCCTACTGATCAGGCGTAGAGGCGGAACGGGGCGGTGCGCGCGCGGAACGCCGCGGCGTCGGCGTCCCACTTCGCCAACCAGCGGGGCAGGTCGACGCGCGCGCCCTTGAGGCGCAGCTCCTCGAAGAAGGCCTCGCTGCCGGTGTGCTTGATGAAGAGGTCGCGCTGAGTGGCGGAGGCGCGCGCGAACGGGTTCGACGGATCCCAGAGACAACTCTGGCGCATCAGGTGGAGCGAGATCGCGCAGGGCTTGAAGCGCGCCCAGTCGGACACCGTGGTGTAGACGCCCTGCGTGCCGTCGGCCAAGGTGCGCGGCTCCAGCGTCAGGCCGGGCACGGCGCCGCCGAGGGCGGCGACGATCTCGGCCGACTTGCGCCGGCCCGCCTTCAGGAAACGGAACGGCATCTGGCCGGCGGCGCCATGCGTGAACTCGCCGAGCTGGCAGCCGAGGCCGGTCATCGCGTAACCGAGCGCCGCCTGCGGCGTCGCGATGAACGGGGACGTCGGCACCCAGGTCAGCCCGGTCTGGTCCCAGGTGCGGGCGCGCGACCAGTTCTGCAGCGGGATGACCTCGAGCGACCCGCGGCGACGGACGGCTTCGTCGAGCTCGAGCACGCCGGGCGTGGCGACGGCCCAGCGGGCGATCTCGCCGATCGTCAGGCCATGCACGTACGGCATCTCGTAGGAGCCGACGTAGCTGCGCCACTTGCGGTCGAGAAACGGGCCATCGACCTTCTCGCCGCCGAGCGGGTTGGGGCGGTCGAGGACGATGACCCGGATCGGTCGGGGCATCGCGAAGCAGGCCTCGAGCACGAGGCGCAGGCAGCTGATGTAGGTGTAGGAACGGGAGCCGATGTCCTGGAAATCGACGACCACCACGTCGAGCCCGTCGAGCATCTCGGGCGTGGGACGGCGGGTCGCGCCGTAGAGCGAATAGACGGGCAGGCCGGTCCGCGCGTCCTTGGCGTTCTTGACCCCGATCTCGGCGGCGGCGTTGCCGTCGATGCCATGTTCGGGGCCGAAGAGCTTGGTGAGGCGGACACCCGGGGCGCGGGCGAGGACGTCGACCGTGCGGACCCCGGCGCCGTTGAGACCGGCCCGGTGGGTGACGAGCCCGCAGCGCACGCCCTTGAGCGAGGCGAAACCTTGGGCCGCGAAGGTGTCGATGCCGAGGATCGTGCGGCCGCGCGCCACCGGCGGCGGGACGACGGGAACCGCCGGCGTGGTCGGGGCCGGGGCGGCGGAACCGCCGCCGGAACCACCGGAACAACCGGCGAGCAGCGACGCGCCCAAGGCGGCCAAGGTGGTGTGACGGACGAACTCGCGGCGATCCATGGAAGGTGGTCGCGGCCATCTTCCCCTCTTTCCGGACCGGTTCAAAGGTTGATTTCGTTTTTCTTGGCCGGACGAAAATCCGTTTGCAGGCGAGGCCGGGGCGGACAGCGTGCACCCATGCGCGTCGCCCTCCTTGGCTCCGGTCGCGGCTCCAACGCCGAGGCGGTCCTCCGCGCGCAGGCCGAAGGTCGCCTCGGACGCGCCCAGGTCGTCGGCCTCTGGTGCGACGTGCCGACCTGCAGGATGCTGGAGCTCGGCCCGAAATACGGCGTCCCCGCCCGCTTCCTGGATACCGGTCCCTTCAAGACGAAGTTCTCCCCGGAGCGCGAGCAGGCGTGGGCCGAGGACCTCCAGGCCGCCGGCGTCGACCTCGTCGTGCTCGCCGGTTTCATGCGGGTGATCAAGGCACCCTTGCTGGAGGCGTTCGCCGGTCGCATCATCAACCTCCACCCCAGCCTCCTCCCGGCCTTCCCCGGGCTGGATGGCATCGGCCAGGCCTGGAACGCCGGCGTCCCGACGAGCGGTTGCACCGTGCACTGGGTCAACGCGGAGATCGACGGCGGCGCCCACCTCGGCCAGAGCCGGGTCGACCGCGCGCCCGAGGACACCCTGGAATCCTTCGCCGCGAAGATCCACGCCGCCGAACACGCCCTGCTCCCCGCCGTGATCGCCCGCCTGAGCGAGACCCTTGCCCGATGATCGAACTGAAATGCCCCATCCACGAGGACATGGTCCAGCCCTTGGAGGATCATTTCTGCGAGCTCACCCGCTCCTCCTGGATGCTCTTCCACGAGGGTCCCGGTAGGCCGCATTTCGTGATGGGCTACTTCGAGACGAAGGTCGAGGCCGACGAGGCCTGGGCCGACCTGCGGAAGGCCTTCAAGAAACTGCCGGATACGTTCGAGTCGACGACCCTCGTCGACAAGGACTGGAAGGAAGCCTACAAGGAGCATCTCAAGCCGTGGGATCACGGCCGCCTGCACTGGGTGCCGGCGTGGATGCGCGGCCAATACGCCGCGCCGGCCGACGCCGCGGTCATCTGGTTCGACGCCGGGCTGGCCTTCGGGACCGGCGACCACCCGACGACCCGCCTGTGCGCGATCCGGATGATGGACTTCCTCGCGACGCACCCCGCCGCGTCCGTGTCGATGACCGACGCGGGTTGCGGTTCCGGGATCCTCGCGCTCTCCGCGGCCCGGCTCGGCTGCGGCCGCGTCGCCGGCTTCGACCGCGACCCGGAATCGGTGCGCGTCAGCATCGCCAACCGCGTCGACAACGGCCTGGCCGCGGAGTCCGCGGTCTTCCATCACGCGGGGCTCGAGGAAGGTTTCAAGCTGACGGGCCGCGCCGACGTGGTGCTGGCCAACATCATCAGCGACGTGCTCTGCATCTACGCGGACAACCTGATCGACTCCGTCGCCCCGGGCGGGGTGCTGGCCTTGAGCGGGATCCTCGCCAAGGAGCAGGCCGCCGTGCGCGGGCATTTCGAAGCCAAGGCGAAGGCCGCCTGGGGCGAGGCGACGACCGTCGACGGACGGGTGATGGGCGAGTGGAGCGACGTCGCCCTGTTCCGGCCGCTCTGAACCGCGGAGGAAGGTTGCGGGCCGGCCGGTTTCCCGTTTCCCTGCGGTCATGGAAACCAAGACGACCCGCGGACTCCGTTACGCGCGCCTGGCCTCGTACGCCTTCGCCGCGCTCTGCGTCGGCCTGGGTCTGCTCGAGCTGCTCGGCGGCTTCGCCCTCGGCCCGCTGCGCGTCGCACCGCGCTGGAATCCCGCCTACGTCACCTTCCCCCTGGCGCTGCAGGTCGAGTGCTGGTTCTTCTTCCTCTACGCGGCGCTGCTCGTCCTGCCGTGGCGCGAGACCCCGGTCGAACGCCGCTGGTGGCTGGGCTTCGCGGTCCTCTCGGTCGCCTCGCTGCTGTTCGCCTTCGCGATGATCTCGGAGGTCATGGCGAAGAACTACCTCGCGACGGCGCAGCACCAGAAGGCGCGGATTCCGGTGTTCCAGGCGATCCTGCTCTTCCTCTCCCTCGGCCAGATCCCGGTGACGCTGTTCGCGCGCAAACCGGAGCTGCTCGACTGATCAGAGCGCGGCGTGCAGCGCCTCGGCGCGGCGGAGCGCTTCCTCGAGCGTCGGCGCGGTGACGGTGAGGTGGCCCATCTTGCGGCCCGGCGCGGCCTTGCCCTTGTCGTAGAGGTGCAGCTTGGCCGAAGGATACGCGAGGACCTTGGTCCAGTCCGGCTCCCGGCCGTCGCGCCAGACGTCGCCGAGCAGGTTGACCATCGCGGACGGCGCGAGCGGCTTGGTGCCGCCGAGCGGCAGGCCGCACACGGCGCGGATGTGCTGTTCAAACTGGCTGGTCTCGTTCGCGTCGAAGGTCTGGTGACCGCTGTTATGCGGACGCGGGGCGAGCTCGTTCACGACGATGCGGCCGTCCTTCACGAACATCTCGACGGCGAGCAGGCCGACCAAACCGATCTTCCCGGCGATGCTGAGCGCCAAGGCGCGGGCCTCGGCGGCGGTGGCGTCGGCGATGCGGGCGGGCGAGAGCGAAAGGTGCAGGATATGGTTCCGGTGGATGTTCTCCGCCGGGTCGTAGACCGCGGTGCGGCCGTCGACGGTGCGCGCGACGAGCACGGAGATCTCCATCTGGAAGGGCACCCAGGCCTCGAGGACGCCGACGGCGCCGCCGATCTTGGCCCAGGCGGCCGCGAGATCGGCCTCGGCGGTCGGCAGCTTGACCTGGCCTTTGCCATCATAACCGAAATCGGCGGTCTTGAGCACGCAGGGGAAGCCGATGGTCTTCACCGCGGCCTGGAGTTCGGCGAGCGATGAGACGACGGCGAAGTCCGCGCAAGGGATGCCGGCACCGCGGAGGAATTCCTTCTCGCGACGGCGGTTCTGGCAGATGGCGAGGACCTGGGCCGACGGGTGGCTCGGGATGGACCGCGCGACGAACTCGACGGTGGCGGGCGGGATGTTCTCGAACTCGAGGGTGATGCGGCCGCAGCCTTGGGCGAAGCGCGTGAGCGCGGCGGTGTCGGTCCAATCGGCGGTCACATGCTCGTCGGCGATCGCGGCGGCGCAGGCGCCGGCGGCGGGATCGAAGGTGCGGACCTTGTAACCGAGACGCCGGGCGGCGATAGCGGACATGCGGCCGAGCTGGCCGCCCCCGAGGATCCCGATGGTCCCGCCTGGCATCAACGGACGCTCCATGGTCAGCGCTGCTTGCCCTGGCGGCCCGGGATCGGGTTATCCAGCACGGCCTTGGTCTGCTTCGCGCGGTAGGCGTCGAGTTTCCGGGCCAAGGCGACGTCGCCGAGGGCGAGGATGGCGGCGGCGCCGAGGGCGGCGTTGATGGCGCCCGCGCGCCCGATCGCGAAGGTGTGCACCGGAATGCCGGCCGGCATCTGGACGATGGAGAGCAACGAGTCGATGCCATCGAGGGCCTTGGACTGCACGGGGACGCCCATGACCGGGAGCACCGTCATCGCGGCGGCCATGCCGGGAAGGTGGGCCGCGCCGCCGGCGCCGGCGATGATGACCTTCAGCCCGCGCTTCTTCGCGGCGAGGGCGTAATCCTTGAGCTTGAGCGGGGTCCGGTGCGCGCTCACGACCTCGCTCTCGAACGGGATGCCGAGGAGCTTGAGGGTGTCGGCGGCGTGGATCATCGTCTCCCAGTCCGACTGGGAACCCATGATGATACCGACGACCGGCGCGGTGCTGGAAGGACGAGCCATGGCCCCAGCGTGTCCGTCCGGGTCCGGCTGTGAAGCCCGAACCGCAAAAACTAGTCGACGTAAGGGACGTACTCGGGGACGAGGTCCCGGAGACCCCGCTTGCAGGCGGCGCGTTCCTGCGGGATGAGCTCGCGGACCCGGTCGAGGAGGCCGCCGACCGCGGCGTGGTCGGGCGCCGCCGCGACGAAGCGGAAGATGCGCGGGTGCGCGGTGGTGCGGTACTGCTCCCCCTGGTGCTGGAGCTCCTCGACGAGCTTCTCGCCGGGCCGCAGGCCCACGATCTTGATCTCGATGTCGATGTCCGGCCGGAAACCGCTGAGTTCGATGAGCTGCCGGGCGACGTCGACGATCTTGAGCGGCTCGCCCATCTCGAGCACGAGGATGTCGCCGCCCTCCCCTTGCGCGGCGCTCTGGAGGACGAGGCCGACGGCCTCGGGGATGGTCATGAAGTAACGCTTCACGTCCGGGTGCGTCACGGTGACCGGTCCGCCCTCGGCGATCTGCTTGCGGAAGATCGGGATGACCGAGCCGGAGGAGGCGAGGACGTTGCCGAACCGGACGGCGACGAACCGGGTGCGGTTGCCGGGCCGGGCTTGGAGGCCCTGGATCACCAGCTCGGAGAGCCGCTTCGAGGCGCCCATCACGTTGGTGGGGTTGACGGCCTTGTCGGAGGAGATCAGGACGAACTGCTCCACGTCGTGCTCGCTCGCGAGCCGGGCGAGCAAGGCGGTGCCGAGGACGTTGTTCTTCAACGCCTCGCCGGGCTGGGATTCCATCAACGGCACGTGCTTGTGCGCCGCGGCGTGCAGGACCAGCGTCGGCCGGAAGCGGGCGAAGATCTCGCGCAGGCGCGCCTCGTCGGTGACGTCGCCCACGAGCGGGGTGATGAGCGCGCCGGCCCCGGCGGAGATGAGTTCCTGCTCCGCCTGGTAGAGCAGCACCTCGCACTGGTCGAGGAGCAGCAGGCGGCCGGGGTTGCGCGCCGCGACCTGCCGGCAGATCTCGAGGCCGATGCTGCCGCCGGCGCCCGTGACGAGCACGGTCCGCCCGGCGATCATGGCGGCGATGGCCGCGTCGTCGAGCTCGGCCGGCTTGCGCCCGAGGAGATCCTCGACCGAGACGGGGCGGAGGTCGCTCGCGCGGATGCGTCCACCGGCGAGGTCCTCCATGGAAGGGACGACGAGCACGCGCAGGCCGCTGCGGGTGGCGAGCGCGCTGATCTCGCGGATGCGCTTGGCGGTGTTGCTCGGCAAGGCGAGGATGACCTCGGTGACGCCGAACTTCTCGACCAGCTGCGGGAGACGGTCCGGCGGGCCGACGACGGGCAGGCCGTGGATGTCGAGACCGTGCTTGGCCTCGTCGTCGTCGACGAAGCAGACCGGCTCGAGGCCGTGGCCGCGCCGCGCGCGGAGCTCCGCGGCCAGCTGCTCGCCGGAGCGCCCGGCGCCGACGATGACGATGCGCTCGACGGCGCCCCCGGCGGGCGCCTGGCCCGAGAAACGTTCGCGCAACGTGCGGATGGAGACGCGGAACCCGACGAACAGGAGGAGCGAGAGGTTGAAATCGACGAGGGTCACGCCGCGCGGCAACCCGAACGGGCTCTCGGCGCCGCCGCCGCCGAGGTTCGGGAGCAGGAGCATAATCGCCGTCGCGAGCAACAGGGCGCCCGCCATCCGGAGCGCGTCGTGCAACCGGAAGTAATAGAAGACCCCGCGGAACTGGCCGAACAACCCGAGCAGCAGGAACTTCGCCGGCACCACCCAGAGGAGCGCCAGCGGTCGCTGATGATCCAGGAACGCGTCGATCTTGGCCTGTTCGGCGCCGCCGAGGACGGGGCCGCCCTGGAAACGGAGCTCGTAGGCGAACCAGAGGGACAGGGCCGCGAGGGAGCCGTAGACCACGAAGAAGAACAGGGCCCGCTGGGTCCAGCTGACGGAGGCCGAAGGTGCGGGCGACGGGGTCATCGGTGAGGACAGGGTGACGAGGCTGGGCGATTATTCAACGACGATGCGGAAGCCCAGGATGCGGCTTTTCTCGCGCTTCGGCGCGGTCTTGGCGGGAAAACCCGGCGCCGCGAGCCACCCGACGCTGCCGCCGGCGATCGTCGCCTCGTCGGCCTTCGCCGGCGCGAGCGTCCATTCCTCGACGTTGCCGAGCAGGTCGAAGAACCCCGCCGGATTGGCCTCGCTCGTCGCGACGGGCCGGGTGGTGATGCCATCGCTGTTCTCGAAGGTCCACGCCTGGCGGGGGCCGGGCGCCCGCGACACGTCGCCGGCCGCGCGCGCCAGTTCGGCGAAGGTCGGGAGCCGCACGCGGGCGCCGAGCGCCCAGCCGAGCCGACGGCAGAACTCCTCGGCGTCGGCGTAGGCGACCGAGTCGACCGGGTGGCCTTCGCGGACCTGCGCGCTCGGGTTGGTCCCGACGAGGGCGGCATAGAGTCCTTGGGGGACTTCCCGCGTGAACAGGCGCGCGGGCGCGGCGCCGGGCAACGGCGCGAGCTGCCGGTCGAAGGCGGGCAGCAAGGCCGCGAGGGTCGACTGCCGTTCCACGATGAACTCCAGCTCCTGCCGGAGCGGGTCCTCCGGCGGGAAGATCCCAGCATACTGTTCGTTGAGCTGCTGGAGCTCGGTCGCGGCGGCCGTGGCCGCGGCCAGCGCCGCGGGGACCTCGCGCGCGCGGAGGAGACGGCGCATCGTCACGGCTTGCTGCTCGATGGCGGCGATGCGGGGATGGGCGGTGGCGACCTGGCCGCGCCGGACGAGTTCGCGTTCGCGCGCGCGGTCGGCCAAGGCCGAGCGCGGGTGCTGGGCCAGCACGTCGTTGAATTTCGCGAGCGCCTGTCGCCAGACGGGGATGGCCTCCTCCCACCGGCCCGCCTGCTCGAGCAGGCCGGCTTGGCGGACCAGGACGTCGACCGCCGCGACGGCGGGCACGGAACGCTCGGTGTCGCGGGCGATCGTCAGGCGTTCGACCCGGTCGAACTCGGTCGCGCGGACATCCCGGAACCGCTCGAGGAACTGGTTCTCGGTCGCCAGCGCCTCGTCGTACTTGGCCGCGGCGGCGGCGTGGTCGCCGGCGTTCGCGAGTTTCGCCGCGGTAGCCTCCTGTTCCCGGGACAGCCGCCAGACCGGCTCGGACTCGAGGCGCCGGAGGCGCGTATCCAGCCGCGCGAGCCGGCCGGGTTCGCCCAACGAGGAATAGACCCACTGTTGCGCGATCTCCTGCTCGAGCGCGATCGCCCGGCGGATCCCCGCCATCGCCCCGTCGACGTCGGTCGCGGCGAGCGCGAGGGCGGCGGCCTCCTCCTGGTCGGAACGGGCGCGCAAACGCTCCGCCCGCAAGGTGTGGTATCGGCGGCGCAGGGAATCGAGCCGACCGTTGTCCTTGCCCAGGGCGCCGCGGGCGCTGATGTAATCCTCCTGCGCCTGCAAGGCGTCGGCCAACAGCTGGATCTCCGGTTCCGTCAGTTGCGGACGGTTCAGACGGGCTTGCTCGAAGGCGGCCTCCTTGTCCAAGGACCGCTGCCGTAGCTTCTCGAGTTCCTCGGGGGACAGGACGACCGCGGCGGCGCCACCGCCGGTCAGGCGACGGGATTCCGAGACGAGCAGCAGACCGCCGACCGCCAAGGCCAGGCCGGCCACGACGATGAGGGCCATCCGGTAGCGCGCCCACCCCACCCCGCCCCCCGCCGTCCGCGCAGGCGGGCGGGCGGGCAGGAATTCAGGTGGAGGTGGGGAGCCGGCGGGCATGGGGACGGGCCAACTTTGTCGCTGGCGGTTTGTTTGCTTTAATTGTTTCCTACGCTGGTTCATCAAGGAACCCGCTTCAACCTTGGAAATACCTCCCTTCCAGCGCATCGCCGTCGTCGGCGCCGGCCTCATCGGCGGGTCCGTCCTGCTCGCGGGTTCCCGCCGCGGCCTGGCCCGCGCGTTCACCTGCTGGTCGCGCTCGGAAGCCTCGCGACGGCTGCTCGCCAGCCTGGCGGTCGGGGAAGTCTTCGACCGGGCGGAGGATTGCGTGCGCGACGCCGACCTGGTGGTCGTGGCGACGCCGGTCGACAAGCTCGGCGAGACCTTCGCCGCGATCGGCCCCCACCTGCGCCCCGGCGCCCTGGTGACCGACGCCGGCAGCGTGAAGGTCGCCGTCCTCGAGGCGGCCCGCCGGCTTCCGCCGACGGTCACGTTCGTCGGCGCGCACCCGATGGCCGGCTCGGAGAAAGCCGGCGCCGCCCACGCTTCCGCGACGCTCTACGACGGCCGCACCTGCTTCATCACGCCGACCGGCGCGGAATCCCCGCCGGCGGTCGACCGCGTCACGGCGTTCTGGCGCGGGCTCGGTTGCGTGACCATCGCGTGTTCGGCCGGGCGTCATGATGAGATCGTGGCCGCGGTGAGCCACGTCCCGCATGCGGCGGCGTCCGCCCTCATGCTCGCCGTGGCCGACCAACCGGGCTTCAGCCCCGGCGCGGCCGGCTCGGGTCTGCGCGACGCGACCCGCATCGCCGCGGGCGAGGAGAACCTCTGGCTGGGCATCCTGCAGGCCAACGCCGGCCATGTCGCCGCCGGGCTCCGCGCGGTCGAGGCCCGCGTGGCCGAGCTGCGCGGCGCGCTCGAGCGCGGCGACGGCGCGACCGTCAACCGCCTGCTGGCCGAGGCCCGCGTCGCCCGCCAATCGCTGGACCGTCCCGCATGACCCCCACCTTGACCATCCGGCCCTTCCGGAGCCCCGCCCGCGGCGTCGCGCGCGTCCCCGGCTCGAAGAGCCTCACCAACCGCGCGCTCATCTTCGCCGCGCTCGCCGACGGCGAGACGCTCTTCACCGGCGCGCTCTTCAGCCGGGACACCCGGATCCTCATCGCGGCCTTGCGCGAGCTGGGCTTCGCGGTCGAGGCCGACGAGGCCGCGCGCACGATCCGCATCGCCGGCCAGGGCGGCCGCATCCCCCGCCGCACGGCGACCTTGCACGTCGGCAACGCCGGCACGGCGGCCCGCTTCCTCACCGCGTTCCTCGCCCTCGCGCCGGACGGCGTCTACCACCTCGACGGCGACGAGGCCATGCGCGCGCGTCCGATGGCCGGACTGCTCGCCGCGCTCGCGGGCGCCGGTTGCCGGGCGACGGGACCCGACGGCGCCCCCGCGACCGCCTTCCCGTTCACGCTGCGCACCGCGGGCCGGCTGGGTGAGCTCGTCGTCGACGCGTCCGCCTCCTCGCAGCTGCTCTCGGCCTTGCTGATGGCGCTGCCGCTCGCGCCCGGCGCGTCGGTCCGCATGTCGGGCTCGACGGTCTCGGAGCCCTTCGTGACGATGACGGAACGCATGTGCGCGCAATTCGGCCGCCCGCTGGCGCGCGACGCCGCGGGCCGCTGGACATGCCCCGCCCCGGGCCCCTACGCGCCCGCGGGCACCTACGCCATCGAGCCCGACGCGACCGCGGCGAGCTACTTCATCGCGTTGCCCGCCGTCACCGGCGCGGGCGCGGCCGTCCGGGTGCATGGCTACGCCGACGACGGCCTGCAGGGCGACACGGCGTTCGCCCGCGTCGCCGCCGCCTGCGGCGCCGACCTCGCCCCGGAGGGCGCCGCCCTGCGCATCCGCGCGTGGCCCGCGATCCGCGGCGGCGACTTCGATTTCAACGCCTTCTCCGACACGTTCCTGACCTTGGCGACGGTGGCCACGCTCGCGGAGGGTCCGACCACGATCCGCGGCATCGCGCATACGCGCAAGCAGGAGACGGACCGCGTGCTGGCGATGGCGACCGAGCTTGAACGCCTCGGGCAACGCGTCACCCCGACCGCCGCCGAGCTGCGGGCCGACGGTTCCCTTTCGTCGCTGACCATCCATCCCGACCGCGCCGCCCTCCGCCAGGCCGCGGCGCACGGCCCGGTCGAGATCCGCACGTACGAGGACCATCGCATGGCGATGAGCTTCGGCATCCTCGGGTCGTTCGACCTCTTCGGCGATGGCCGGCCCTGGATCGCGATCCAGGACCCGGGGTGCACGAGCAAGACCTTCCCCGATTTCTTCGCGGCCCTCGAGGACCTGCGCCGCGGCTTCGTGCGCGTGGCCCTCGACGGCGGCGCGGCCTCCGGGAAATCCAGCACCAGCCGCGGGGTCGCCGCCCGCCTCGGGTTGATGCACGTGGACACCGGCTCCCACTACCGCTCGCTCACGCGGGCCCTGCTCGACGCCGGCGCCCGCCCGACGGACCCGGCCGGCGTCGACCGCGCCTTGGCCGGCCTGCGGCTCGGCACCGCGCTCGTCGGCCTGTCCGCGCGGCTGACCCTCGCCGGTCGCCTGCCCGCCGACGCCGAGCTGCGCACGCCCGAGGTCAACGCGGCGGTGTCCGTGTTCGCGGCCATGCCCGCGGTGCGCGCCGCGTTGCTGGGCTACCAGCGCGCGCAGGTCGAGCTCGCCCGCGAGGCCGGCTTCGCCGGCGTGATCATGGAAGGCCGCGACATCGGCTCCGTGGTGCTGCCCGACGCCGAGGTCCGCTTGTTCCTCGAGGCCGACGCCGCGGCCCGCTCGCTCCGCCGCGCCGCCGAAGGCCAGGCCGACCCGGTGGGTGAACGCGACCTCCTGGATTCGACGCGCAAGACCGCGCCCCTCGTCTGCGCCCCCGGGGTCACCCGCCTGGACAACACGCGCCGCTCCCTGGACGAGGTGATCGCCCTCGTGTCGGAGCTGGTGCTCGCCGCCGCGCGCCGATGATCCTCCGCTCCCGGAACCTGATCTACAAGGCCGTGTACCACGGCGCCCGTTCGTTGCTCGAGGTCTTCGCGACGCTCGAGGTGGAGGGCTGGGAGGACATCCCCGACGGCGCCTGCCTGTTCGCGAGCAACCACCAGAGCATGGTGGACCCGCCCTTGCTCGGCTCGTGCCTGCCGCGCGAGATCTCGTTCGTCGCGCGCCGTTCGCTCTTCGACAACCCGGTCTTCGGCTTCGTCATCCGCGCCTGCCATTCCATCCCGCTGGATCGCGGCCAGGCCGACGTCGGCGCGATCCGCGCGGCCCTGGCGGCCCTCGCCGCGGGGCGCGGCCTGCTCATCTTCCCGGAAGGCACCCGCAGCGCGGACGGCGTCATCGCCGACGCCAAGGCGGGCGCCGGCCTGCTCGCGTGCAAGTCGGGCGCCCCGGTGGTGCCGATCCATATCCGCGGCGCGCGCGACGTGCTGCCCCGCGGCGCGCTCTTCCCGGTGGGCTCCGCGCGGATCCGGGTGCGGTTCGGCCGCCCGCTGAGCCCCGCGGACTACGATCCCGGACGCGACCATCCCGAGCGCTTCCTCGAGGCTTCGCGCCGGATCCTGGCGGCGATCAAGACGCTGCCGGACAACGCCGATCCCGGACTCTGATCAGGAGATCCGCTGCGGCATCACGACGCAGAGGAAGTCTTCCTTCAGGCCGCGGATGACGCCGGGGGACATGTCGTCCTTGAACTCGAAGTCGACCTCGTCCTCGGTGACGTTGCGGAGCGGCTCGATGACGTACTGCGGGTTGAAGGCGATGTTCACGTCGGGGCCGTCGTACTTCACGGCGATCGGCTCGTGGGCCTCGCCGGAATCGGACTTCGCGGAGATCTCCAGGTTCTGGGTCTTCTTCGAGACGCTCATGCGGATCGTGTTGCTGCGATCGTCGGTCATGAGCGCGGCGCGCTGGACGCTTTCGAGGAGCTTCTCGCGCTCCAGGCGGACCTTGGAGCCGGCCTCCTTGGGGATGACCTGGCGGTAGTTCGGGTAGTTGCCTTCGACGACCTTGGAGACGAGCTGGATGCGGTCCACGAGGCCTTCGTCGTTGGTGGGGATGTCGATGGTGAAGCCGACCTGTCGCTCGTTGTTGGAGACATGCACCTTGCCGCCGGACTTCAGCAGGCGGGACAGCTCGGTGATGGTGCGGGCGGGCAGGATGAGGGCCAAGGTCTTGTCCGAGCCTTCGAGCTTCTGCTCGCACTTGGCGAGGCGGCGCCCGTCGGTGGCGACGAGGGTCAGCTTGCCGGCGGAGAACTCGAAGAACACGCCGTTGAGGATGTAGCGGTTCTCGTCGGTCGACTGCGCGTAGCTGACCTTGCGGAGCATCGCGCCCAGGTTGTCCTGGTCGATGCCGATGGCGGGCTGGCCGGCGAAGTTCGAGATGGGCGGGAACTGGTCGGCGGGCAGGCCGGCGATCTGGAAGACCGAGCTGCCGGACGTGATCTTCACCCGGTCCTTGCCGGTGAGCTCGACGATGGTGTCGGCGCTGGAAAGGGCCCGGATGATGGGGACGAGTTTCTTGACAGGCAACGTGATGCGACCCGGCGAGCTGACGGAAGCCTTGATGCGGCAGCAGATCCCAAGGTCGAGGTTGGTGGTCGTCAAGGTGACGGTATCCCCTTCGGCTTCGATCAGCACGTTCTGCAGGATCGGCATGGTGGCACGGTTGCCGACCACGTTGGTGACGCTGGAGAGGCCGTTGAAAAAGTGGTTCCGGTTGACCTTGAACTTCATGATGGGGTCAGAATTGAGCACGGGAGGGGCTAGTGGCAACCCTGCAATGCCCACACCGGGCCTCCCTGTATCTAGTTAACCTTCTTTCATAAATACAAGTAGCACCCGTAGGCTTCGGAATCCCGTATATAGGTCCGCAAAGCCTTGAAGGGTCGGGGCATGCGTCCGGCGTCCGGCTGTGCCCAGGCCGTGAACAACCGCGGCCTTGTTCACAGAGGCATCCAGGCACGAGTCCTCCACGCCTTGTTCACACTCCGGGCACCTCTTCTTCGTCGTCGTCCGGGGCCGGGTCGATCTCGCTCTTCTTGAGGAGGAAGAAGTGACGGAAAACGCTCCAGACGATGTAACCGAGGAAGATCGCGGGGAAGGAATACGCCGGGTAGCGGATGAGGATCGCGCCCAGGATGATGATGAGGATGAACACGCGCGTCTTGGCCCGGGCGGACCAATCCAGCTTCTTGAAGCTGGGGAAACGCACGTTGCTGATCATGAGATACGAGATGATCAACATGAGCGGGAGCAGGCTCCAGGACCACGCCTGGACGGTGCGTTCGAAGGGATCCAGGTCCGTGCTGCGCATCACCTTGGTCAGGATGAGGACCAACGAGGCCATCATGCCCGCGGCGGCGGGGGAAGGCAGGCCGACGAAGTCGCCGCCGGCGGCCCGCTTCTCGTTCCCGGGCACCAGCGGGTTGGTCAGGACGTTGAAACGGGCGAGGCGGACGCCCACGCAGAGCAGGTAGATGAAGGCCAGGAGCCACGTCGCCAGTTGGACGTGCTCGTTCGCCTGTTCCTTGCTGCCGGGGTTGATGATCAGGAAGCAGGCCATCAAGGCCGGCGCGACCCCGAAGGACACCGTGTCGGCGATGGAGTCGAATTCCGCGCCGAAGAGCGATTCCCGGCGGGTGGCGCGGGCCACGCGCCCGTCGAAGAGGTCGCAGAGACAGGCCCCGAGGATGAACCAGACCGCCCAGAGGTAATGGTCGGCGCGCTCCGCGGGTAGGAGGTCGGTGAACCTGGCCTCGATGCAGTTCTTGATGGCCAGGAAACCGCAGAGCATGTTGCCCGCCGTGAACAAGTTCGGCAGGAGGTAGATGCGCGCGGCTTGTTCCGGCGAGGTGTAGACAGGTCGTTCGGGAGGTTGGGCCACGGTCAGTGCTTGGGTTCGTCGAGGTATTTCCAGAAGCCACCCTCCTGCTCGAGCCGCTCCTCGTCGTCGGCGAACGGTAGGTGTGAGCGGAAGGCGAAGTCGGCGAAGGTGTGCCGGTGCAGGACGTAATGCGCCATGAGCGAGCCGTCCTTCGCCTCGAAATAGATGCGGAACTCGCCGACCCGCAGGCGGTGGTACGTGTGGCCGGCGCGCCGGACCGTGCCGAGGTCGGAGCGACCGGCGAGCAGGTCCTCCGCGGTCAGCGAGGAGAACGCCTCGACGACCTCCATCTGCTCCAAGGTGGGCAGCTTGCCGAGGGCGCGCATCGCCTGGTCGCTGAAGTTGACTTGGTACATCGGGGCTTCGAGTGAACCGCGCGGGGCCTTGTTGGGCAATCAATCAGTTGCCCGCGACCAGGCCGCGATCAACGAAACCGCCCGTTTTTCGACCAGATCCAGCGTTTGTTCGAAATCGGCCGCGTCCCCGTAGTAGGGATCCGGCAAGGCCCGGTCGCCGAGGAAGAGCGCCAGCTTGGCGTGGTATTCCGGCGGGCAGCGGTCGCGCAGCACCCCGAGGTTCAGCGTGTCCGCCGCGAGGAGCAGGTCGAAATCGCGGAAGTCCGCCGGCGCGACCTGGCGCGCGCGCAGGCCGGCGAGGTCGTACCCACGGAGCGCCGCGTGGCGGACGCTGCGTTCATCCGGAGGCTCCCCGACATGGTAGTTCTCCGTGCCGGCCGAGTCGAGGTGCAGGTCGAGCCCGGCCCGGCGCGCGTGCACCCGCAGGACCTCCTCCGCCGTCGGGGAACGGCAGATGTTGCCTCTGTCAGTCTAGATTTGCAAATTACTATTGAATAGCATCTTACAAAAGTTTTTCAAACATCCCACTTTGCTCATTTTAGGCCTACTCAACCCCGGTTAGAGGCCACTTTTAGCCGATTTTTAATTGGTTAACATCCCATAACATCCCACTTTGAGGCGCGGTTAAGATGGCTTCGCCTAGCCTCAGTAAACTTTCGTAAGTCGCTGTGTTTCAATAGCATAAATACTATAATAACCCTCGTGTTTTTTCTCCGGGGTGTCGTCGCCACGCGCTAGCCGGTGGGGGTCTGAAAAGAATACTTATAGACGAGGGGGTCTTTTAGCCCTGCCCCCTGTTGCCCTCTAACGGCCACGGAAAGGGGTCGCCAAGGCGTTTGGATTGCCGGCATGACTTCACCTCCGCGTCACCTTGGATTGGCAAAGCGCACCGAGCGAAGGGAAGCCAATAGCCGGCCACCTCCTCGACGACGACTTCCGAGATGGTTGCGCTGTCGGGATGCTTCACCAAGTGCGCGTAACGTGGGCCAGGCGTGGGGTTGGTCGTCTAGCCGGCCGAGCGCGTGACGTAATCGCTACGCCTTACGGCCAAGCCTTTGTATGCCTCCCAACTTACCTTGCCTCGGGTCGTTAGGTGCCGGGCGTGGCCGACCTAGCGTAAGCGTTAGGGGAGGCCTAAG